>JAUWMM010000171.1 GCA_030613145.1 Desulfobacterales bacterium
GGGGCTATATATAAATTAGACAATTGTGTTGTCAAAACCTGGTGTGCATTGAGTTTTTTTGGGGAAAAATCGTTTGTAAGGGCTGAGTTTGAAGTGGGGGACAGGCAGGTGGTAGAAAAAGCGGCTACTTATCCACCTCACCTATCGCCTGCCATTGACGAGATCTACGTCGGTAAATGGGGCTATCTTGCTGTTGTAATGGATATTCATAGCGGTGCAGTGGTTTTTGTAGGCGATAGTAAAGGCAGTGAGGCTCTGGAGCCATTTTGGGCAAGTCTGCGGCGTCATCGAAAAGTGAGGTTTGAAGCTGTCACCATAGAAAAGTCTGCAGACCGCTTAAGACAAACCCTGGAAGTCAACAGGCCATTAGCCACTGTGTACTACCTGAAAGAAGATTTACGACAAGTTTGGAGTTGGGTTGGTGACAAGCAGGCAGATGAATGGCATTTGAGGAGTTGGCTAGAAATGGCCAAGAACTCCACCAAAGACATGTTGTTGAAATTCGCGAAAACCCTGGAGAGGCTCCTTGAGGGCATATTGTCTATTTCAGCTTTGAGCAATGGGCTGTGGTCAGAAATGGTCTGGCCCTCTAAGGCCACCATTTTTTCCTGACCACTTATAGTGCGACTAATTCGTTTGAAACAATTATCGGAATTTTGACAAATCAGTAGTGTATCCCTTAAAATCAATAAACAAAGGAAAGATTGAGTTGAACGTGAATGGAGGTGGAATATGCCGATTTTCATGATGTTTGGAAATTACTCCAAAGAGGCTATGAAGGGTATCAGTTCAGATCGAACGGATAAGGTGGTGACGCTGATCGAAAAAAACGGCGGGAAGGTAATCTCCATGTATGCCGTAATGGGGGAACACGATCTTGTGCTGACCCTGGACTTCCCCGACCAGGAAAGTGCCTTGGCCGTATCCGTCGGACTGAAGCGATTGACCGGAATTACCTTCTCGACATCGCCAGTAGTGGAGGTGGAAAAGTTTGACAAACTGATTGCTGAGGCCAGAGACATATAAATCCGGTTCATCCGGTTAAAGCATACTTTGTTTCATGAAGAGCATAGATTTTTAATTTGAAGAATTCTATATCTCGAAAACCGTATGCCTGTTTCTGCAAGGTATTGATCTTGTTGTTGGTCCCCTCAAAAGGACCGGTTGATATTGGGAAATCGCAGTAAGCCAGGATTGTCCTTCGCAATTATCCGTACTTTCGGAAATTATTGACAAATTTGCGAAGGACAGCTCCTCCTGGGGCTGGCCGTATTGACTGGCTGGCCCGATACCAGTGCCAGCCTAACCGTACTCCCGCTGTTTCCGGTCCAATTGCTGTGGTTGAACCTGGTAACCAACGGCATCCAGGATGTCGCCCTGGCTTTCGAGCCAGGCGAAACCGGAGTCTTGCAGCGGCCGTCGCGCCCTCCGCAAGAACGTGTCTTCAACCGGTTGATGGTGGAACGTACGCTCGTCGCCTCTGTCGTCATAGCGTTGGTCGGTTTTGGTGCCTTCTGCTGGATGATTGAAGTTAGCGGCTGGTCGGAAGGAAAGGCGCGTAACAGCCTTCTTCTGCTGATGGTGATGTTCGAGATTATCCACATCGGCAACTGTCGCTCAGAAACGACTTCAGCTTTGCGACTCTCTCCTTTTAAAAGTCCCCTCCTCTTGGGCGGTGCCATCCTGGCGTTTCTTGTTCACATGGCAGCCATGCAGATTCCATTCATGCAGCGAATGTTGCGCGTCGAACCTGTCGATTTTGTCACATTTGCATCGTTGCTGGGGCTCTCGTTCACGATCTTTGTGGCAATGGAGATTCACAAATGGTGGTGGAACATTCGCCGCATCGGGTAAAGGCAAATTTATATCGAGCCTTCCCTGCATCACTTTGCAAGCGGGTCCGCAAGGCGGTTCCCAAAGAACGTTGACCTGGTATGGAAAGAGTGGGCAGCTATGAAAAAAAAGATGTTCGGAATTCACTCAAGTACGATGACCTGGAGTTTGGCGGATCCATGGTGCCTTTTTCTGTGCCGTTTCGGTATTTGATTCCATTATATTCCAGACGGTCTCGGCAAAACCGGTTCCCGCCTCATTGTAAATATTGAAGGCACAGTTTGCGCCAGCACGGATCAATTCAGCCACTTGATCATCAAATGTGCCGACAGCAGTTATCAACCCGGAAAAACCTGAATTGCGAAGATGCATTATCGCAGCCATATTGGCTGAGTGTTTCGGCATTGCCAGCATGGCTAACCGAGGAATCTCTTTTGGATTTGGTTGCAGTCTTGACCAGAAATCTGGATCTGTAGGGTCTCCGAATACGACATTTCTTCCGGCTTTGCGGTGGCTATTCACCGCGTCTGAATTGAAATCAACACCAATGACAACGTCACCGTAACGTTCATGCATATATTCATATGCTGCGGTCCCTATGCGCCCCATACCGAAGATACTGATGGTTGCCTTACCCAGATCAACAGGCTGATCATCCGGGTGGCGGCGATCTGTTTCAAATCTCTTTAAACCCAGGCGAAACATGTCATAGAAGACATCACTTTTGGTATTTATCGGAGCGGCTAGCACAAAACTTATTGCCAGTGCAAAGGCTATGATCACCAACCATTCTGAACCGATCCATCCGTTTTTCACACTTACAGAAATGACAATAAGGCCAAACTCGCTGTAATTTGAGAGGGCTAAAGTACCGAGCAACGATGATCTGGCACGGAGGTTAAACCGCGTCAGCAGAAAATAAAAGAGAAACGCCTTCAGGGGAACAAGCGCCACAAATAATAGTGCTATAGCTATCGACAGGAAATCCGGAATACCTGACAGACCGATCGTGAGAAAGAAGCCAACAAGAAATAAATCCTTGAGTCCCATCAAAGATTTGGCTACTTCCGAACTTTTTGTGTGCCCTGCCAGTAACATTCCCAGTATCAAGGCGCCCAGATCGGCCTTTAGGCCTCCCATTTCAAAGCAGCTGGCACCAATTACAAGAGATGCAAACAGGCCAAAGAGAAGCAATAGTTCGCCATGTCCAGATTTTTCCATCAGCCTGTAGAGGAGAGGCCGGATCAGGATGAGTATGAACGGTATTAAAACTGCCCAAAACGCTGGGTTCTTGCCTAGTGAAACGGTAAGAAACAACACTGCAAACATATCCTGCATGATGAGAATTCCAATGGCCACTCGTCCGTGCAGAGATGATGATTGAGCCTTTTCTTCAAGTATCTTGACTGCAAACACCGTACTGGAAAAGCTGAGGGCAAATCCAATGAGTAAAGCAAAGGGAAATGAGAGGGAAGAGAGTATGGGCAGTCCGGCTTGGCCGAGCATGTACAAGCCGGTCCCAAACACCAAGGTGATGCCTCCCATATGAATAGAAGCCCCTGCCCACACCTCAGGTCGTGCCAGGCTTTTCAACCTCAATTTCAAACCAATGGTGAAAAGGAGAAGAGTCACTCCGAGGTCTGCTATTGTTTCCAGAACCTCTCCTCCCTGGATGCCAAGTCCATTGAGCACAAAACCGGTTAAAAGAAAACCGACCATTGGAGGTAGTCCCACCTGGCGACATAAAAATCCCAGCAGAAAAGCTATTGATAGGATGATGGGATCCATAAAAAAACCTCACCTTGTCGGGGTAGACCCAACAGTTATGTCACGGGGTTTAAAGTCCAAGGGTGCGAAAACGTACGCTAAGTGTAGCGGCTCGCTATTATAAACGCCCGAGCTCGCAATAAGGGGATTTGGGCAAAGTTCACTCTCCATATAGGATTGCCAGGCCGAATCTATCCACAATTAAAACTTACCTCGGGTTGATATTGCTACTGTATACGTAATCAAGAAGTTATCTTAAAACCTAGCAACAAAAAAAGATTTCTTGGCCCTCTGAAAAGCAAGATTTTCCTGACAAGAAAAATTATATTCCCATCCCAGATGGTTCCAGAAAATCAATAATCCTGATCCCCACGGGGCTATAGTGGCTCAGGATCGTCGAATAGGCTAAAGGTGAAATTCCTCTGGCCTACTCGGCGGAATTCTCTGGTACCCTTAATTGCAGTATAAGGAGGACAGAATGAGCTACCTCCTTTTCCTCACTTATAGCAAACCAAACTTACTATTAAACTCATATATAATTTCCCAAAAAGCTTCGGGCAGCCTTTGCCTGACTTGTTGGACAATCTCCTCTGGAATCTTCTTATAATAGGCCTGTGCTATTCCGCCGGCAATGCAAGCCATTGTATCACTATCACCTCCCAGAGAGATCGCATTTCTAATCGCATCCTCATAGTCAGTAGAGCTTAAAAAGGCAATAATTGATGCAGGCACAGAGCCTTGGCAAGAAATGTCAAAAGAGTATTGAGGCCGTATTTCATCAAGGTCTCGGTTAAGATCATAAGAAAAATGCCTGGAGATCTCTTTTTTGATTCCTGCTTTACTTTCACCCATGCGGGCCAAGAAGATTGCCAACGCTGTTGCCTGAGCACCCTTGATGCCCTCAGGATGGTTATGGGTGACCTTGGCGCTTTTTTGCGCTTCAGCTAACACTTCTTCAATTGTGTCAAAGGCAAAACCAACAGGACTTACTCTCATTGCCGAACCATTCCCCCAACTGTTATAGGGTTCACTGCTGGGAGAAAACAACCACCGGAAGAAAGCTGCACCATACCCTGCATTCGGATATTTCTGGCCAAAGAGTTTCAAAGATGAGGCATAATCATACTGCTTAAGAATAGCCGAGGCCACAGCCACCGTAAGAACAGTATCATCTGTAAAGACACTGGCTTTTTGAAAAAGCGGAAAATTCTTGGACTTGATAGGCATTGCTTCATAGACAGAACCGATTATATCTCCGGCAATTGCACCGATCATCTTTTTCCTCCTGAATCAACAGTCATCCCCCTTGAAAGACTGTCAGCATATTTTATTATGGTAGGAATTCTGTACCTGCCGCGCATATTTGCCCCAATTGCCGACCCCACCCTATCTTTCATCCAGAATCCGTTTCAACTCATCGTTGGTTATTCGGGAATACTGCAGAGAAAATGAGGCGTTTTTATGCCCGAGCTGCCGCTGCACCGCCGCCACATTGCCGGTTTTTTCCATAATGAACACCCCCATGCCGTGCCGGGCCGAGTGGGGAGTCTTGTCTTTATCCACCCCGGCAAAATCCCGAACCTGATTCCACACCGTATTGATCACCCTTGGGGTTAAGCGACC
>JAUWMM010000230.1 GCA_030613145.1 Desulfobacterales bacterium
GAGGAGACCGCCCGTTATCTGAAGATGGATGGTGAGAGGGTAGTTGAAGGAAAAACAGGAAAAATCCGGGGCCAAATATTTGTGCTGGACCAGAATTCCTGCGGAGGTCTTGAAGGTATCAAGGCCATGTATTATGACGGAACACCCATTAGATTTTCTGACAAAGATATTAAAGAGACCGAAATTACTTCAAGAGACATTGACCGCCAGAATTATCCCCACTATTTCTTGAAAGAGATCTCTGAATCGCCTCTCTCTGTGGAACAAACAATCGAAGGGCGAGTGTCCATCATAAAAAAAGATGGTAAGGAACGCCCACGGTTACTTCTCGACGCTTCGGTCATACCTGCTCGCCTGGAATCGGCTTTGAGGCAAGGCCAAATTCGCAGGGTCTTTTTTATAGGCCAGGGCACAGCAGGTGTAGCCGCCTCAGGTTGCGCTACGATCCTAATGGATTATCTGAGCCAAACGGACATCCGTGTAGCTGCCTATAAGGCCTCTGAATTTAGCGGGTTCATGGTCGATAACACCTTGGAGGACACCCTGGTTGTCGCCGTCACCCAGTCTGGAACCACTACCGACACGAATCGTGCGATTGATATGGCAAGAGAGCGAGGGGCGCACACAGTAGCCATTGTCAACAGGCGTGACTCTGACATTACCTTTAAAGTGGACGGCGTACTTTATACCAGTACCGGCAGAGATATTGAGATGTCTGTTGCCTCGACAAAGGCCTTCTATTCCCAGATCGCAGCAGGCAGCATCCTTGGCCTTATGCTCACCCAGTTAATCGGGAGCAGAACAGATGATTTTGTCCTTGCCGAGATAGAACATCTTTTGAAGCTTCCTGCCAGCATGAAAAAGGTACTGGCAATACATAAGGAAATCGGGCGCTCAGCCGAAAAGTTTGCCGTAACAAAGAGGTACTGGGCCATTGTTGGAAGCGGTCCGAATAAAATATCTGCTGATGAAATCAGGATAAAGCTGAGCGAACTCTGCTACAAGACTGTTTCTTCAGATGTAGTTGAAGATAAAAAACACATCGATCTTTCTGCAGAGCCTCTCATCTTTGTGTGTGCAGCAGGCAACCGGGAAAATGTAGTAAGCGACATTGTTAAGGATACGGCCATTTTCAAGGCCCACCAGGCCGTGCCTATTGTGGTTGCCGCAGAAGGTGAAAACCGGTTTGATCCGTACGCAGATGCAGTAATACGGGTGCCTGAGGTACAGGAGCACTTTGCGCCCATAATAAACACCCTGGCCGGCCACATCTGGGGGTACTATGCAGCCCTGGCCATCAATGAAGAATCTCGTTTTCTGTTTAATTTCCGGGAACAGATGAATGAACATGTCGCCGCGTCCATCGACCGCGGAATGGACGTATACGAGATTGTACTGGATGAAGGATTTCGGGAAAAAGTTGCGCGTTTCTTCACGGACTTCAAGGAGAGAATCCGACAGGAAAGGTATGCGACCGCCATGGCACTCAACATGGCCTCAGACCTTATTCTTTTCTTAAAGTACCTGTCAGGGAGGCTTCCCATGTCAGACTTTGAGTCTGATTTTGGAATAAAGGGGACGGCGCCCAACATGCTGAACGCCTTTTCCGAGTGCATAGGGAAAATCATCAATACAATGGCCCGACCAGTTGACGCCATCAAACACCAGGCCAAGACAGTGACGGTTGGCACGAGCAGGATCATGGAAAAGGTGGAGGGCCTTCTTTTTGAAGCACTACAAAACTACGGATTTAGCAAAAACCAGCTTACAAACATCAACGTTCTCGTCTTAAAGCGTTTGCAGGAAGTTGTCGCCGAGATAATAGGGACCACCCTTTACACAATAGAAGGCCTGAACTTTTTGGGAGAACCTGTTGAAGATTCGACTATCTATCTCACAAAGAAGGAGGGTAGTGCAGCAGGACTTACCTCCCGGGTTGCAACGGATAGTAGCCTAAGGGGTACCAAGCGCATCATCATAAAGAACGGAAATGTCTTTATCGGTAAAGGGAAAAGGGATAACAGAAGTATTCTTGTCATCCCGGTCATGTCGGCAGGGACAAAGATTGACCACCTGGTACTCTTTAATGTAGCCTTCAAGAAAGAGGTGGAGATTCAAAAGAAAGTGGATGCTCTAGGCGGGAAATATCATCATATTAAACACCTCGTTGAGGAGACAAGCCTGGCATGGAGTGATGAGCACCTTAACCTGCTTGAAATTGAAGAACTCTTCGGTATGTCAGCGGAAAAGACTGCCGAGGCTATTGTTTCCGGTTTGAAGAATGGGGGATAGTTCACCACAGAGGATGTGGAGCGCAGAGATGATATTTCAAGTCGTCCGGATAGAATTTATCATTTGTCAATCCGCAACCCGTAATCCGCAATCCGCAATCGAATAGGAGGATTCCTTTTAATATGTCTTTTTCAACCAAGTTTATCTTTATCACGGGTGGTGTACTTTCGTCCTTGGGCAAGGGGCTGGCATCCGCGTCCATTGGAGCATTGCTCGAGAGTCGTGGACTTACCATAACCCTCCAAAAACTCGATCCTTACATTAACGTGGACCCCGGCACCATGAACCCGTTTCAGCACGGGGAGGTTTTTGTTACTGATGACGGGGCAGAGACCGACCTTGATCTGGGCCACTACGAACGGTTTACACACGCAAAGCTGGGCCGAAACAACAACTTCACTACCGGGAAGATCTACAATACGGTTATAACCAAAGAGCGCAGGGGAGATTATCTGGGTGGCACTGTTCAGGTGATTCCCCACATCACTGATGAGATCAAGAAAAGCATCCTCACTGTAGCCAAAGGTGTAGATGTAGTGATCGTTGAGATAGGAGGAACCATAGGTGACATAGAAAGCCTCCCCTTTCAGGAAGCCATAAGACAATTTAAATCAGACGCAGGTAAAGAGAATGTGCTTTATGTTCACCTGACCTTTGTCCCGTATATTGCCGCGGCGGGTGAGGTCAAGACAAAGCCCACGCAGCACAGCGTCAAAGAGCTTCGCAGTATCGGCATACAGCCCGATATTCTCCTTTGCCGCACTGACCGATTTTTGTCCAAAGAGATCAAGTCAAAGATAGCCCTGTTCTGCAATGTAGATGTAGATCAAGTCATGACGGCAAAGGATGTAGAAACGATCTATGAGGTCCCCTTGGTTTTCCACCAAGAGCGCCTGGATGAAAAGATCTTAGGGCTCCTTAATATCTGGACAAGGTCCCCCAAGCTGGGAGACTGGGAACGTCTTGTGGAAAAGATCAAGAACCCCGGAGACTCAGTTACTATTGCCATTGTGGGCAAATATATTCATCTGCGGGAATCTTACAAGAGCCTGAACGAGGCACTGACCCATGGTGGGATTGCCAATGATTGTAAAGTGAACCTCGATTTTGTTGACTCAGAGACCATTGATGAGTCCAGTTGCCACCAACGCCTGGAGGCGGCCAATGGTATTTTGGTCCCAGGCGGTTTCGGTGCTCGTGGGATCGAGGGCAAGATGAAAGCTATCGCATTTGCGCGCAAAGAAAAGGTGCCATTTTTCGGTATATGCCTGGGCATGCAGGTGGGGGTCGTCGAATATGCCCGCAATGTCGCCGGAATGGAAGAAGCTCACAGCACGGAGTTTGATGATGCCACCCCCTTTCCAGTCATCTATCTAATGAAGGAATGGTTTGATTACAAGTCGCAACAGGTCCAAAAGCGGGACACCACATCAGACAAGGGCGGGACAATGCGGTTGGGAGCCTATCCTTGCTTGCTCAAGAAGGATTCCCTATCCTATAAGGCCTATGGAAAAAAGGAGATCTCAGAAAGGCATCGTCATAGGTATGAGTTTAATAATGCCTTCAAAGAAAAGCTGGAGCAGGCAGGCCTTATCATGAGCGGTATCTCTCCTGATGGTCAGCTGGTCGAAATAGTGGAAATTGCCGATCATCCTTGGTTTCTTGGATGTCAGTTCCACCCAGAATTTAAATCCCGGCCCATGGACCCGCATCCTCTATTTGTCTCATTCATTGAAGCAGCCCTTGCTTACAAGAAGCAAAGTGATAAGAATTAAGCAAGTCACGCTCCTTTGAAATCAGCGACACCCTCAACATAACTCTGAATCCGACAGAGTCCCTCTATGAGCTTCTAGTCATTGTCTTCAATTTAGGGTTGATCATTGTTTCGGTCACTTTCCTGCAGATATAGCACACCATACCCCCTACCCTACCCATAAGCGCTAAGTTG
>JAUWMM010000239.1 GCA_030613145.1 Desulfobacterales bacterium
CCTGGGAACACAACATAAAGGCCCTGTCGAAAATGGGCAGGATGCTCGATATTGTGGATGGACTCGGATTCATTCCTCGCAACGTGAATCTGGCCCGGAACACTGTTTCCCTCGATGAAGCGCCTGCCGGATTCTACGCTGTCTTTGCCCGCGTAGCAGCCGAGATAGGAGAAAAGGATAAGAGCCGCGCCTTTTGGAAAAAGGCCCTGGAAAGACTTGCCCTGGAAAAAAACAACTACTATTCTTATGTTCTTTGTTTACTTTCCAAGATCGACCTGAAGCCGTGAAGATACTGATCAATATTTGTTCTATTTGCCTTTTGCTTTCCACTCATCTTTCTCTTGTCACTGCCCAGGAGACAATGCAGGGTCAGTATTCTGACGGTTCGCACTTCATAGAAACCCCGAAGCAAGCACGTGGCGAGAATCGTGGGCAGAGAAAGGCTGATCCTAAGCCGTCCGTGACCCATAGGGGCCTTTTGGCTGAAGCTTGGAAGCTCTACGGGGCTAAAAAATACCCCAAAGCCAAACGCCTGTTTCAAAAGGCCATGCAAGCCAAAGACGCTGAGGCCCGTGACGAGGCTTTACTTGGCCTTGGCTACACCATGAAAAATCTTGGGGAAAACGCCGAAGCTATGGCAATTATTGGAAAACTTGTCCAGAAAGATTACCGCTCGGCGGAAACCGTTCCGGCCTTGGCAGAGCTGCTCTTTGCAGCCGGTGATTGGGAGAAGTCTGAGGAACTCCTCGTGAAGATGCCTCATAAAGAAAGGGAAAAGTGGCGCAAGAGACTTGCCTGGAGCTGTTACAGGGCGCAGGATTACCAGTGCGCTATTGAGCACTTTTCGACCCTGTATTCTTCTGATCCACAAGAGGAAGAATATCTCCTTGCATGTTGTTATGCCCTGGAAAAGATAGGTCGGTGGGAGGAGGCCATCAACCTTTTGGAAGCTTGGGAAGGGGGTATGAGCACTGAAATAGCGTCTGTAATGAACCGGCTTTATAAACAAAAAGGCGACTCAGAGTACAAAAAAAAGAATTACGCGCAAGCAGAACACTATCTGGCAAAAGCCCTGAAAATCGATCCATGGGACGAAGGTGCCATGAGCTTAATTGGCTGGTCACGCTACCACCTGGGGGATCTCGAAGGCGCCCTGTATATCTTCCGAAAAAAATACAGGGATTCAAAATCTCCTGAATCTGCCGGAACCCTTCTTCTTGTTCTGGAAAAGATGGGAAAGGAGAGCCAGTTCCTCTCTGAACTTGCAGCCGACCAAGACCCGGTCCTGAGAAAAATAGCCGGGGATCATTTCTATCAACGGGAAAGCCCGATAAGGGCAGCCCAGACGTTCAAAAGCTCTGATTCGTGCTACTACAACTGTGACACTCCGTGGGGGGAACTTTTCGGCTATTACCGGCACAGGGACGGCGATGCAGGTCTCTCGAAATTAACAGAACTCGCTTTTCCTATTAGGTTCCACTATCCAGTGCAATGCGGCAGAGAATGGGTGGTAAATATAACGCCCAAATACCTTGATGCAGGTCGTGCCCCCTCCGAACCATACGCTGGAAAATTCTACAGGTCTCTTGACGACCCCAATGTCAATGCTGATGCGTTTGATGACTCTCTCTGGGTATGGGAGCCGGAAGTCGGCTACAATATAGAGGATGTGGTGAATTACGAATTGCGCCTTGGAGCTACGCCAATTGGCGGGGCCGTTGACCCAATGGTAAGTTTTTTCGCCCAGGCATCAAAAAAAGACAAATGGCATGTCAATCTCCATCAATGCTCAGTGAAGGAATCTATTCTTTCATACGTGGGACAGACAGATCCCTACGGTACGAAGACATGGGGCAGGGTTCTTAAAACAGGCATCGAGGGTAGCAGGACGTTTGCTTTACATCCACCCTACTGGTTTTCCTTGGATCTCGGGTACGATTACTACTGGGGAAAAAACGTTAAAGAAAACCATTCCATCTTCGGAACCGCAAGCGCGGGCCGAACCCAGCCGTTCGGTGATGGGGATCTGTCGTACGGGCTGTTTTTTTCTAGTAAGCATTTCCGGCGAAATACAGATTTTTTCACCTTTGGCCACGGAGGCTATTTCAGCCCTGATATCTTTTATATTTATGGCCCTTTTTTACGATACGCGACCGACCAATGCCGGGACTATTGGTTCGATGGCCAAATTTCGCTCGGGTACATGCACTATGAGACCGAAAACGCCCCGCATTATCACGAAACCGGCGATGTTGCTTCTGATCTGAACCTATCCGCTGGAAACGATTTCAATGGAGTGTATGAGGGCGACACAGAATCAGGTCTGGGTGTTGCCGTGAAGCTTCAGGGCTTAAAATTTGTCAATGATCATGCGGCCGTGGGTGTAGGGGTCAGTCTGGACAGCGCGTCAGAATATACCGAGTGGCAGGCCTTACTGACCTTACGTTTATACTTCCAACCCAGAAATAAGTTGTGTAGCACAAAAGACCTTTTCAGGACCGTAAATCCTTAAGAGGAACAACGGGGACGGATATGATTAGCTGCTTTACATGCTGTATAAGGATATGCTATCTGGAGATCATGCTATAAATGGCATGGATAGGTGCCGCCGGAGCTTTACATTACATTTTTGTCGGGGGCATCGAGAGCAGAAAAATAATTGGTGCGGAAAACAAGAAGGTTAAGCTTATGCGGAGGTGAAAAGGATAAAATCATAGATGTCCTCTTTATGCATTTATGCCCAACCTTTTTAAGGGAGGCAGGTGCCATATGCTAAGAGCTGTTGCCAAAGTATTAAGCGCGTTGAATTCTGAAACCGAGCCCAGCCAGATCAGCCTCGCGTTTTGTTTCGCCATGATCGCTGGTCTCACGCCCCTTTTCAGCCTCCATAACCTCTCGGTCATACTCCTCGTCTTGCTTCTTCGCGTCAATCTGTCCACCTTTATCCTGGGAGTGGTATTATTTTCAGGTATAGCTTACTTGCTCGACCCCCTCTTTCACCAGATCGGACTCGCCGTGTTGACGGCCGGTGCACTTGAAGGTCTCTGGACCGCCCTTTACAACATGACACTCTTTCGCCTTGAAAAGTTCAACAACTCCATTGTCATGGGGAGCTTGCTCTTCTCAATTGTCCTTTTTGTTCCACTTTATCTCGTATCGAACCGGATGATCTTACGGTACCGGGAACACGTGCTCGCCTGGGTGCAAAAAAGCCGAATCATGCAGGCCTTCAAGGCCTCCAAGCTATACAGGTTATATTCGACCTACTCCGAGTTTAGAGGTGCCGCATGAAATTGATCCGCTGGCAGGGTTTGATCGGCTTTGTGGTTGTCCTTATCGTCGTAATAGGGGTGTGGTTCTTGGTTGTAGACAGCATCATTGAGGCGGTCATTGAAAAGACGGGCACACATGTAGTGGGGGCAAAGGTGGAGCTTGATGCTGCCGACCTGTCTATTTCTCCGTTTGGAATTTCGTTGACAGGACTTCAGGTCACAAACCCAGATGCGCCCATGACCAATGCGGTCCAGGTTGATCGCATGGCCTTGTCGGTCGAGGGTGCGAAACTGTTTCGCCGAAAAGTGATCGTCAAGGAAATGACCATGGCCGGAGTCCGACTCAACACCCCCCGGAAGAACTCCGGGGCCATTTCGAGGCGACCATCTGCCGTACCTGAAAGCGTAGAACGCGAAAAGTATACATTGCCAGCCCTTGCAATACCGAATGTAAACGAGATCCTTCAAAAAGAAAAGCTCCAGTCCCTTGAACTGGTAAACTCACTTCAAGCAGATCTCCAAGCAGAAAAGGACCAATGGCAAAGGCGTCTCGCGGAGTTGCCGGACAAGGCCAAGTTTGCGCAATACAGGGAGCGTATCGAGAAGATCCAATCCGCAAAAAAAGGCGGGCTGGAAGGTGTGTTAGGTGGTGCCAAGGACGTCATGGCCGTGCAGAAAGAAATTCGCATGGACATGGACCGTATCAAGACTGCAAGGAATGAACTGGAGGAGAATTTGGCTTCGTTCCGAAAACGAACCAACGAAGTGGCCAAGG
>JAUWMM010000233.1 GCA_030613145.1 Desulfobacterales bacterium
TTCTGCCGGGAGGTTAGGGGAAAGCCGAACCTTCGCAGCATAGATTTCAAGATGCTAACCTCCCGGGTCAGGGACGTATCCGACACCATTATCAACAGCACAGCCTGGCGCGCCTTCGGGCTTGCTGGCTTTTCAATATGTCTTTGCCAACTCACGTCTTCTCTCTATTTTATCAAGCGCATCAAGCAAAGGTTTTCAGATCTTCCTATCGTAATAGGCGGGTCTATGTTCGCAGGAGACTCAACCCGAAACCTGTTCGAGGTGTTTCCCGAGGTCGACTTTGTAGTCAATGGTGAAGGCGAGCTTCCTCTCAGCCGATTGGTTCGTCATCTGACAGCTTCCCCAAGCAATGACCCAAGCAATAAGGAGATACCGCAGATTCCAGGAGTCATCACGCGTAGAAGTGCACGAGATAAAACCCATGTCTCATTTTGCCAAATGGAGACATTGGCTAACTGCCCGCCGCCTGACTACGATGACTACTTTCGCATGCTCAAGACATTCAGTCCGCAAAAAGCCTTCTTTCCTACTGTTCCTGCCGAAATATCCCGGGGCTGCTGGTGGCGCAGGCCACGTGGAGAAGGCAAATACTCGGGGTGTGCCTTTTGCAATCTCAACCTCCAGTGGTACGGTTACAGGTCAAAGGGCCCATTGCAGGTTGTCAGCGAGATCGATCACCTGACCACAAAGCACAAGACACTCTCTGTGGCCTTTATGGATAATCTGCTTCCTTTGAAAACGTCCAGAGAGATTTTTGAGAAACTTGGCAGGCTGAACAAGGATTTTCGTCTTTTCGGCGAGATCCGTGCGTCCACACCAAGGCGCGTGTTGGAGGCCATGCAGACAGCGGGGATGAACGAGGTCCAGGTTGGTATTGAGGCGTTGAGCACCCGCTTGCTTAAAAAACTGAACAAAGGGACCACTGCTATCCAGAATCTGGAGATCATGAAACACTGCGAAGCCCTTGGCATTGGGAATGTTTCGAATCTGATACTCCATTTTCCCGGCAGCGACTACCAGGATGTGGAGGAGACTTTGCAAAGCATAGACTTCGCCCTGCCATTCCGTCCGCTGAGGTTTGTCCGTTTCTGGCTTGGCCTTGGAAGCCCGGTGTGGCAAGCTCCGCGAGCCTTTGGGCTCAAGGCGGTCTCCAACCATCCGAATTATGCGGCCCTATTCCCACCGGATATCTTCCGCTCAATGCGATTCATGATCCAGACCTATCGTGGGGATCTTGGGCTTCAAAGAAAACTCTGGCAACCGGTCAAGAAAAAAGTAAGGGCATGGAAAAAGGGGTATGCCGAACTCCACAGGGGGCCTTTACGCGCGCCCATCCTCAGTTTTCGGGACGGTCGGGATTTTTTAATCATACGCCACAAGCGGTTTGAGGCCGAACCACTGACGCACCGTCTTGTAGGAACATCAAGAGCGATCTATCTTTTCTGCCAGAAACATCGTTCGCTCAAAAGGATCCTGACCAATTTCCCGGGGCTAGCTGAGGACAGGATTGTGCCCTTTTTGAGGATGATGGTTGACAAGAAATTGATGTTTGAAGAAAACGGGAAATACCTGAGTCTGGCTGTGCCGGTGAGGCCTGAAAACCTGTGAGGATAAATCATGAGCAAGCACATGCAATTGAGGGTCCGTATTCGCTCTTATTACAATAAGAGTTTAAAGAAGGCGTACCCAAGACTGGGCCATCGCCTTAGCTATCTGGATGAGGCATGGGTGGAGGGCGATCCTTCACTCTTTGAAATCATAGCAAAACTTGACCAGCTTCTGTACCAACTTGAAGGCGATCCCCCCTTCAGAGAGCTTCTGCTCCGGCACAGGTCGGCCCTTCACGGGCTGTACGAGGATATAGAGGAGCGTATTGCGGACTGGCACCTAGCAAAGGCCGATCAGCTTCTGTATAAAATAGAGGACATTTTTGACGAGATAGAACGCGAGATAGGCGAGATATAGATTATAACTACAGTGCCTGATAGATCTCTTTTGCATGATAAGAACTGCGGACAAACGGCCCACTGGCAACCTTAGCAAAGCCCATTTCAAGAGCGGTTTCCTTCCACTTATCAAATTCTTCAGGATGAATAAAACGTTCAACTTGTAAGTGTTCCCTTGTGGGCTGAAGATATTGACCAAGGGTCAGGATGCTGCAACCTGCGTCAAGAAGGTCCTGCAGCGTTTTTTTAACTTCTTCGCGAGATTCTCCTAAGCCGAGCATGAGGCCGGACTTGGTGGGTATGGCGGGATCGTACTCCTTGGCCTGCTCTAGCAGTTCAAGTGAGCGACGATAGAAGGCCTGGGGTCGAACCGAAGGGTAAAGACGCTGGACGGTTTCAAGATTATGGTTCAAGACATCGGGATTAGCCTTCACGACCGTCTGAAGCGCATCCGTGTTTCCCTGAAAATCGGGTATCAAAACTTCCACAAGCGCATCCGGCATTTTTTCGTGGATTTCTCTTATTGTTTTTCCAAAAAGACCGGCTCCACCGTCAGGGAGATCGTCCCGGGTGACAGAGGTGATGACTACATAGCTCAATCGCATGTTTTGCGCGGCCTCGGCCACTCTGGCCGGTTCACCGAGATCGGGGGGGCCAATCGGACCGTGTGCCACCGCACAGAAACGACAGTTGCGCGTGCAATAGGGTCCCATAATCAGGAAGGTTGCAGTCTGTTGGGAAAAACACTCCCACATGTTGGGACATTTGGCTTCCTGGCATACTGTATGAAGCCTGCTTTTCTTTAGCCTGGCCCTCACGTTTTCATATGTTGACCCTGTTGGAAGGCTCCGCTTCAACCAGCGGGGTTTTCGCACATGCATTTTGGATTCCTGATCTTTAATCGTCATAAGCTCAGTATTCAAACCGAACAAGGCTTCTGTAAAACCTCCTGCAATTCCAAAAGGTTTGTCATGACAAGCTCAACACCAAAAACTGCTTGGACGTGGCGTTTTACGCTATCACGTACTTCATTCATGGATACTTTATGTGAAACCTCACGCTCCATCGATGTTATCCCTACATCCTGAAGACCGCATGGGTTTATCCAGCCAAAAGGCTTCAGTGAGCAATTGACGTTAAATGCAATGCCATGGAAACAAATTCCCCGGCGGATAGCAATGCCGACGCTACCGAGCTTATTGTTGCCTACCCATATCCCCCTGTTGATGGGATTCCTTGCAGCCTTGATTCCCCAGTCAAAAGCAGACCGAATCATCACTTCTTCGAGGTTTTCAACATACTCGACCACTCTTAGCCCGGAGAGTTTGAGGTCAATGATGGGATACATGACGAGCTGGCCGGGTTCATGAAAAGTAATGTTACCGCCACGCTCCACTTGGATTACCGGAATTCCTGCTTTGTCCAGAGAATCCTCGGACACCGTCAGGTTGTTCAGCCCACCCCTGCGACCAAGGGTAAAGACAGGGGGATGCTCCAACAATAAGATCACATTTGTATCAATGATCTTGTCTTTTCTTGCAGCCACCAGATCAGTCTGAAGCTTCCATGCCTCCATGTATTCTATAGAAGGAAGCTCAATACAGAGCCATTTATTGGTTTTTTTCAATACCCCGCTGCTTGCGGCGGGGTTACCGCATAGTTCCCTCTCCCCTGGTGGGAGAGGGTTAGGGTGAGGGGGTATAAATGTTAATCCTTTGTGATACCCCGTCCGCTTGCGGCGGGGAGTTTCATTGTCTAGGCTGTCATGCATCAGAACATAAGAACTGCAATATGGTTTTGTTAAATACTTCCGGAGCCTCAGCCGGGATGGAGTGTCCGATTCCGTTGAGATGTTTATGCTGTCCATTGCAAAGCAGCGCAAGCTCTCTTGCCCCTTCTTCTGCCACAAGTGGGTCATCGGAGGCCGAAATAACAAGGGAGGGGATCTGGACATTTCGCACTATCTTAGAAAGTGGGGGATAAGCGGTCATCGCTTCGAGTTGGGCAATAAGCGCTTCCTTTGAGTTTCTCTTGACGATGGCTTTAACGATACTATCCAGGGTTCCTTCCTTTTGCTGTAAAAAATTTTCCCCGAAAACAACAGGAAGTAAAGCCCACGCCAATGTTTCAAGACCGGAACTTTTCAGTATTTCCAGCCACGACATTACACAAAGCCTTGCACGACAGCTATGTTTTGCACCGACGCTGCACAACACAAGCCGGGCAACACATTCGGGGAAATCAGCGGCAT
>JAUWMM010000117.1 GCA_030613145.1 Desulfobacterales bacterium
TTTACAAAGTCGTTGAAAGTATTGTCCGTTTTCAAAGGGATTTTCTTGAAGAGGGGTTTGCCCATTTGAAGCCAATGGTATTGCGGGATGTGGCTGGGGATATCGGGATGCACGAGTCGACCGTGAGTCGCGTTACCACGAACAAGTACGTCCATACTCCGCAGGGTATTTTTGAATTGAAGTTCTTTTTCAACAGTTCTATTAGTCGACTCTATGGAGATGCGATTGCCTCGGCGAGTGTAAAGGAAAAGATTCGGCAGATTATTGAGTCTGAAGATCCCACGAAACCGTATAGTGACAAGAAGATGGTTGGCATTTTGAAAGCTTCAAACATTGACATAGCCCGCAGGACAGTCGCCAAATACCGGGAGATGTTGGGCATGCTACCAGCCAACAAGCGCAGGAACATACGGGGAGGTCAATCAGCATGCAAACGTCGGTGACTTTCATGAATCTTGATCCCTCAGAAACCCTGAAGGCATATGCGTGTGAAAAGTTGGATCGATTTGACAGCTACATAGGAAATACCGCCAAAGCAAACGGGGTGCTCACCGTGGAAAAATTTAGGGTTGCCTCAACTTTAGGAAAAGAGTCATGATCGAAAAACACAAGGAAAACCCGATTATCAATCCGTCGGACGTCAAACCGTCCATGGAAGAATACCGGGTTCTGGGAGCGTTCAACCCAGGCACCACGGTTTACCAGGACGAAATTATTCTTTTGCTCCGCGTAGCGGAAGGCTGCAAGCCCAAGGAAGGGTATGCCCGGGCCCCGGTATGCCGGTTCGAGAGTGGCGAAGCTTGGCCGGACGTGGTGGAGTTTTCCATGTCTGACCCGGACGTGGTCTTAAAGGACACGCGGGGTATCGTGTACAAGAGCCAGGATTACCTGACCAGCATGAGCCATATTCGCCTAGCCCGCAGCCGGGACGGGATCCACTTCACCGTAGAGGACAAGCCCTTCATCGCGCCTCACGACGACACAGACCGCTACGGCGTGGAAGACGCCAGGGCCACGTTCATCGACGGAAAGTATTACATCAATTTCACCGTGGTGTCCCAGGATTCCTGGGCCACGGCTTTGGCCGTGACCGAGGATTTCAAAACGGTGAAGCGCAAGGGCATCATCTTCCACCCGGAAAACAAGGATGTGGCCATTTTTCCGGAAAAGATCAACGGCAAGTACATCGCATTGCACCGGCCCAATAACTCGGGGTTCGGCAAGGCCTCCATCTGGTACGCTGAGTCCCTGGACCTGCTCCACTGGGGCAACCACAACTGCATTGCCCGGCCCAGGGACAACCGTTGGGAATCGATGAAGATCGGAGGCGGGGCTCCGCCCATAAAGACCAAGGAGGGCTGGCTCATCATCTACCACGGCAAGGGCGACAAGAGCCTGTACTCGCTGTTTTGCATGCTCCTGGACCTGGACGATCCCAGCAAGGTCGTGAAGCGGGCGGAGGAGCCTCTATTGATCCCCACGGAACGCTATGAGAAAGAGGGTTTCTTTGGAAACGTGGTCTTCTCAAACGGCATGGTGGAAAAGGACGGCAAGGTCTTTGTGTACTACGGGGCCGCCGATGAATCCACATGCGTGGTCGTCACAGACGTGGACAGCCTGCTGAACAGCTTTTAGGCTTGGCTGGTCGTTGGTTGGTAACCTGGAGGTACTGTTGAAACTGTGCATGGATCTCCGGAAGTATGACGGGGTCGTGGGAGGCGTCGAGCAGCTCATTGTCCAGATCGTGCGGTACGCCGCGTCCAACGGCCATTCGGTGATTCTTCTCCCCAAGCAGAACCGACTCCAGGAAGTGGAAGCGATGTTCAAGGACGAAAAGAACATCAAGTGCCTTCCCCTTCCGGTAACCACCCATGCGATTTCATTGAAAAACATGCGCCTGGACTCTACCACCATCCAGGACATCGCTGAGCGGGAAAAGGTGGACCTCATCCATTTCCCGTACAACTGGAGCTTCCCGTGGAAGAAAAAGGTCCCCTGCGTGCTCACCGTGCATGACGTGATCCCCTTCACCTTCCGGGAGGCCATGCCGCTGTTCCACAACCTATTCGTCTACAAGTCGGCCATCCGGCGGGCCTGCAAGCTGAATGATGTCGTGATGACCGTGTCTGAGTTTTCCAAGAAAGACATCGCGAAGAAGGTGGGCATCCCGCTGGAAAAAATCCGCGTGATCAACAACGGAGTGCGCGAGCCCAACCGCGAGGTGGCCCCGGAGGTCGTCGAGTGCCTGTTCAGGAGGCTGAACCTGGGCGAGGATTTCATTCTGAACGTAGGCGGCATCCACGAGCGGAAAAATGTCGTGCGCCTCATCCACGCCTTCACCAGGCTGGCCGATACCGGCTACGGTGGCAAGCTCGTGATCACCGGCAAGGTATCCGGCCTTCCGTACCAGGAAAAGATGAAAAGGCGGTGCGACCGGGCCGTGGAGGAGACCCGTATGGGCGGCCGCGTGGTGTTCACCGGGTTCATCACGGAGGACGAGCTGGATGCGCTTATGGCCCGGGCTCGGCTGTTGATTTACCCATCCCTGTACGAGGGCTTCGGACTGCCCATCTTGGAGGCCATGAAAGTCGGACTCCCGGTGATCACGTCAAACATCACGGCCATGCCGGACGTGGCCGATGACGCGGCCCTGCTGATCGATCCTTACGACATCAAGGCTATGGCACATGCCATGAAGCGGCTACTCATCGACAAGACGCTCCGGTCCGAGCTGGTCCAGAAGGGCAAGGAGTGGGTTAAGGACTTCTCCTGGACCCGCTCGGCCAGCCAGTATATGGAACTTTTCGAGAGTCTGGTATAAACCGGCATCAAGTGCGGCCAAGCTCATTAGCCCACCCGCTATCAGCAAAGGAGACAGCCTGTGACCTGCTGGAGTTTTCGCGAACAGTTGAGCCGGCAAGACAGGTTGCGACGGTCGGAAGGCCTGCAAAATCCGGGATGATCAAAAAGATTGACATGGAGCTGCTATCATATTGTCCTTTGTGTGGTATGTATTAGATTAATGACCGAATATCGAGCGAGGTTGCTTTATTGAATCCCTTTTACAAAAATTTGTCCCTGTGGCTGGCCCTATGTCTTGTCATGATATTGCTCTTTAGCTTGTTTAGGCAGTCAAGGGTCGATGACAGAGAAATTAACTATACGCAATTCATGGCCCAGGTGGAAAAGGGACTCGTGGCAGGTGTGGTCATTCAGGGCCAAGAAATCTCCGGCACCGATGTGAATGGTCTCCGCTTCAAGACCTTTGCTCCTCAGGACGCAGACCTGATCAACATCCTGAGAAGTCACGGTGTCTCCATTAGAGCCAAGCCCCCTGCCGACTCCCCATGGTATATGACCATACTGGTCTCCTGGTTCCCAATGATTCTCCTGATTGCCGTGTGGATCTTTTTTATGCGCCAGATGCAGGCAGGAGGGGGCAAGGCCCTATCTTTTGGGAAGAGTAAGGCCAGGCTTTTTTCGGACCAGTCTGAAAAGGCAACCTTTGAAGATGTAGCGGGGATTGATGAGGCCAAGGAAGAGTTGGGTGAGATCATCGATTTCTTGAAAGATCCCAAGAAATTTACCCGCTTAGGTGGCAGAATCCCAAAGGGTGTGCTTCTTACGGGACCCCCGGGCACCGGGAAAACCCTTTTGGCAAAGGCAATTGCCGGGGAAGCAGATGTTCCTTTCTTCAGCATCAGCGGTTCGGATTTTGTTGAGATGTTTGTAGGCGTTGGAGCGTCTCGTGTCCGGGACCTCTTTGTCCAGGGGAAAAAAAATGCCCCGTGCATTATCTTTATCGACGAAATCGATGCTGTGGGCCGACACAGGGGTGCTGGCCTTGGAGGGGGCCACGACGAAAGAGAACAGACCTTGAACCAACTCCTGGTAGAGATGGATGGATTTGAATCGAATGAAGGCGTGATTCTGATATCGGCTACAAACCGGCCCGACATCCTGGACCCCGCTCTTATGCGCCCCGGGCGTTTTGACCGCCAGGTGGTTGTGCCAGTGCCTGATCTGAAGGGACGTGAAGGGATTCTCAAGGTCCACAGCCGCAAGACACCCTTGGCAGGCGACGTGGATTTAGCCGTGCTTGCACGGGGCACACCTGGATTCTCCGGTGCGGACCTTGAAAACATGGTCAACGAAGCCGCACTTCTGGCAGCCCGGTCTGACAAGGATCTTTTGGAGATGGCTGACTTTGAGGAGGCCAAAGACAAGGTGCTCATGGGAACAGCCCGCAAGAGTATGATCATCAGCGAGGAGGAAAAGCGGAATACTGCATATCATGAAGCAGGCCACACCCTGGTTGCCAGGATGATCCCTGGCACCGACCCGATTCACAAGGTGACCATCATACCCCGGGGGCGCTCCCTGGGACTCACCCAACAGCTCCCCATTGACGAAAAGCATACCTATCCGAAAAAATACCTCCTGAACAACCTTGCTGTACTTATGGGTGGTCGCGCAGCCGAAGAGCTGGTCCTCAACCAGACCACGACCGGTGCGGGCAACGACATTGAACGGGTCACGGAGACTGCCCGCAAGATGGTCTGTGAGTGGGGCATGAGTGAGAAACTCGGTCCCCTAACCTTTGGCCAGAAGGAAGAGCAGATCTTTTTGGGGAGAGAGTTTGCTCAACGTCGGGACTACAGTCAGGAGACTGCCGTGCTTATCGACAAGGAGGTTACACGGCTCGTTTCAGAGGCGTACAAAAGGGCGAAAAAGATTCTCCAAGAGAATATGGACACGCTCCACGCCCTGGCAGAGGCCTTGCTTGAGAGGGAAACCTTGGCAGAAAGCGATATCGACGCTATCATAGCAGGAGATGTTCATGCGGCTCAATTTTAGCCCATCACCGATGCATTGAACATATTATGGGCCGATATCAGTTTTGATTTGGGCAAACCATCTCGGATTTGGAAACAGCTATGGAGGTTTTGAAATGGCTCGTGTTACCATCGAAGATTGCTTAAGGCGGGTTCAGAATCGCTTCTTGCTCGTTCATGCTGTTACCAGACGGGTTCGACAAATGCGGCAAAATGCCCAGTATTTGGGGGGCTCGCCACAGGGTGAAGACATCATCATAGCACTCCGTGAAATCGCAGTAGGAAAAATCAATATTGAAGACAAGGAATCTGAGGACCAACAGGAGAAATGAAGGAGTCCCCGTGTCTCGTCAAGGCAGGGAAGAGATCTTTCAAGAAATCTATCAAGCAAGGTAGTCTTGGAGGGATAGGAAGAAAAGATGATAACGCGGACAAACTATTGCCCCAACCTCAATCACGGGCGCAGAAACGCTCCGGTGCGCTTCTGCCCGATGTGTGGCGAGGTCGTGAATGAAAACATCCCCATCAAAAAGTGTACTGAAGAGGAACACGCAAAAAGCCGACGTGAAAGAAACAAGTATTGTTTGGATTGTGGCGAACAGCTTATCCAAGGAATATGACAGTAACGAGGCTCGTGGCCGGGAAGCATCCCCCCAGCTATGTCTATCCATCCACGCTATCCCCACCCGCAAAGCAAGGCAACTGTTGTAGCAGAACTGTTTAACGTCTTGACAAACAGGATTGAAACAGATAAGAAATTGGTCCATGCGGTATCTGGAGCGTTGGGATCTGCCTGCCAATTGATGGCCATGCCCCCAATGGATTGCTAATTACCTGTTATTGCTTTCCAAATGTTAACCGTGGTCCTCCTCTCGAGTGCCTCTCTCGGTCCTGCTCACACAATTTGTGATGGCTGTCAGCTTAGGCGGCAGCTTCTGGCAACAGCCGGGGCCGTCCTCTGAATGGCGCTGGTTTGTGCCAACAGGCCTTTGCAAAATCTTCATCTGTTGTAGTGGTAAATTCGCGTGCATCTCATAATGTGGACAACGGAGGTAAACAACTGATGCAAAATATTCGGATCGGTATTGTTGGAGTCGGCAATTGCGCCAGTTCATTGGTTCAGGGAATCAATTATTACAGGCACAAGGATAGCGAAGACGCCCTAGGCCTGATGCATTGGGAGATCGGCGGATACAGACCCTGCGATATCGAGGTGGTGTCAGCGTTTGACATCGACAAGCGAAAAGTCGGCAAGGACACAGCCGAGGCCATCTTTGCTGAACCCAACTGCACCACGGTATTTTACAAGGATGTTCCGAAAATCGGCACCACTGTCCGGATGGGGAAGATTCTGGACGGTTTCTCCGAACATATGCTGGACTACGACGACAAATACACCTTTGTCCTGGCTGATGAGCCGGAACCTGACATGGGAGAAGTTGTCCGGGTACTCAAGGAATC
>JAUWMM010000097.1 GCA_030613145.1 Desulfobacterales bacterium
GATGGGCATTGAGCTGGATAAATATAACTTTGCCAAGACGAGTGATTTTACGCCTGTTGCCACATCAAAGCCGGGTATCTATGTGGCGGGCTGTTTCCAGGGACCGAAAGATATCCCCTATTCGGTCATGGAAGCAAGCGCCGCGGCCGCGGCCGCATCAGTGGACCGGGCACCGGCCCGCGGGGAGGTGAAGAAAATCAAGGAATTCCCGCCTGAACGGGATGTTTCAGCAGAAGAAACGCGCATGGGTGTCTTTGTTTGTAACTGCGGCATCAATATCGGGGCCGTAGTGAATGTGCACGAGGTAGCCGAGCATGCCAAGACCCTGCCGAATGTTGCATACGTGCAGGAAAACCTCTTTAGCTGTTCTCAGGACGCCCAGGAGCAACTGGCAGAGATGATCAAGGAACACAATCTAAACCGGGTTGTGGTGGCAGCGTGCTCACCCCGAACCCACGAGCCCCTCTTTCAAGAAACCATGTCGAATGCTGGTATCAACAAGCACCTCTTTGAAATGGCCAATATACGCGATCAAGACTCATGGGTCCACAGCTCCGATCATGATGCAGCCACTGAAAAGGCCAAGGACCTCGTGGCCATGGGTGTGGCCAAGGCCAACTTACGGGTGGCCCTTGAGCCGATTGAGGTGCCCCTGACCAAATCTACCATGGTCCTGGGAGGCGGACCAGCCGGCATGACTGCAGCCTTGACCATTGCCGACCAGGGTTTCAAGGTCTATCTGGTGGAAAAGAAGGACGTTCTTGGCGGACACGGCCTGAAGATGCGAAAGACCTTTTCCGGTGAGCCGGTCAAGCCTTACCTTGATGATATCGTAAAACGAGTCAATGACCATGAAAACATCGAGGTCCACTTAGGGGCTGAGCTGAAGATGGTCAGTGGGTTTATCGGGAATTTCCACACGGACTTGACCACAGGGGGCTCGTTTGACCATGGCACGGTCGTCATTGCCATGGGTGCCGATTCGACCAAGGTCAAGGAATATCTCTACGGTGAGAACCCGAATGTCATGAAGTGGTTTGATCTGGACAAAAAGATCGAGGAAGACCCGGATTCCATAAAGCAGGCAAAATGCGCTGTTGCCATCCACTGCGTGGGCTCCAGGGAGCTGGACAGACCTTATTGCAGCAAGATCTGCTGTACCCACGCTATTGAGAGCGCTATTGATCTTAAGGAAATAAATCCCGATCTTGATGTGTATTTGCTCTACCGGGATATCAGGACCTATGGCAGGCTTGAAGAACTGTATCAAAAGGCCAGGTCCATGGGCATCCTTTTTATTCGTTACGACCTGGACAGCAAACCCAAGGTAGAAGAGGTTGACGGCAAGCTCCAGGTCACGGTTACGGATCATATCCTGGGGCGGCCCATTGTCGTCTCTCCAGATTTTATCACCCTTTATACGGCGATTGCACCGAAGGGGACCGAAAAGATAGCCAATATGTTAAAGGTCACCCTGAACCAGGAGAAGTTCTTCCTGGAAGCCCACATGAAACTGCGACCCGTAGAATTTTCCACGGACGGGATGTTTGTGTGCGGCATCGCCCATTACCCCAAACCTCTTGATGAGTGCATTGCCCAGGCCCAGGCCGCTGCATCCCGTGCCGTCACGGTGCTGGCACAGGATAAGGTCATTATTGAACCGATTGTGGCGGCCTTTATAGACAAAGAGGCTTGCAGGGGTTGCGGTCTTTGTGTAGCCCTTTGCCCATACGGTGCTCTGGATCTGGAAGATACTTCTGAGGGTCGCAAGGTGCAGTTGATCTCCGCCTCGTGCAAGGGGTGCGGGATCTGTGCGGCCACCTGTTATCGTCATGCCATCAGCATCAATGCTTTTAATGATAATCAGATAGAGGCGCAAATGCACGCGTTCTTAAATAAGTAAGGAGGTGGACCCATGGTAGATTTCCATCCAAAGATTTTGACATTTTGCTGCACGTGGTGAGGCTACTCGGCAGCTGACCTCGCTGGCGTGTCCAGGATGCAATATCCACCCGATATCAGAGTAATTCGGGTAATGTGTACAGGTAGGGTTGACCCGGCCCTCGTGGCCGATGCCTTTGTGAACGGGGCCGATGGTATTTTGGTGCTTGGTTGCTACTTCGGCGATTGCCATTATATCACGGGCAATTACATGGCCAAGACCAAGCTTGATATGGCAACGGAGATGCTTGCCTATGCAGGACTCAACCCCATAAGGCTACAGTTCCGAAATCTGTCCTCGGCAGAGGGCGCAAGATTTGCCAAGCACAACACGGAGTTTGTGGAGCAGATCAAAGAGATCGGGCCCCTGGGTACTGGGGACAAGATCGGAATGCCCGAACTCAAGGAACAGCTTCAGATTGCCCAAAAGGCCTTGGCAGGGCCAAAACTACGATGGGTCGTGGGCAAGAAGCCCGTATTTATTGATGATGACAAGGGCAACAAGTACGGAGAGGTATTTACGCAGCATGAGATTGACCGGACATTAAGCGGGATCGTGATAGATGAGATGGCCACACAGTCGATCATGGCGGCCCTTCAGAAGAAGCCGGCTGCTGTAAAAGACCTGGCCAAGGAGTTGGAGATCCCGGCTCCGGATGCTCTCAAATATGTCCTGGCCTTGAAGCGCAGGGGTTTTGTGGAACTCGATGGTGTGGAGGGTACGTCCCCCATCTACAAATACAAAGAAGCACAAAGTTAAAGAGGGGAGGTGCTGAGGTGGCTGATAAGAAAGTTTTAGTCATGGGTGGAGGTGCTGCCGGTATCCAGGCGGCTTTGTCTGAGGCTTCTGCCGGCAATAAAGTCTACCTGGCAGAGCATTTCCCCAGTGTAGGCGGGGAGCGGATTCCTCAAGACAGGATCATTGCAGACGGCGATGCCTTTACAGTGCCTGATGTGGCGGCAATAAAGAAAAATGAGAACATTGAGTTTCTCAGTAATGCCGATGTACAGTCGCTGGTTGGTGAAAACGGCCAGTACAAGGCAAAGATTCATTGCCGCACGGCGCGGGTTGACATGGAGAAATGCGATGATTGCGGGGAATGTATCAAGGTATGCCCGATCCATATGTACGATGACTACAATGAGGGCATAGAATGGCGTACAGCCGTAGACTTTTTCAATTCAGGTTCCGGCAATTACAATATCTTCAAAGAGGATATGCCGGTTTGCCAGAGGACCTGTCCGATCAACCTAGATATTCGTACTTACGTAGGCTACATTGCGGATGGAAAGCATGCTGAATCTTTGGCCACCATCCGAAAGAAACTTCCCTTTCCGCTCAGCGTCGGGCGTATATGTCCTCATCCGTGCGAGGAAGAGTGCAATCGTCAGTATAAGGATGAGTCGATAAGCATTTGTTTTCTGAAGCGATTTGCGGGCGACTATGAGATAAACAACAATGTTGAGCCCAGGATTCATGTCCCTGAAGAAAAGTATTCCGAGAAGATTGCCATTCTTGGCGCGGGCCCCAGCGGGCTGACCTGCGCGTATCACCTGGCACTGTTTGGATACGAGAACATCACGGTCTATGAGGCCCTGCCTGAGCCGGGCGGGATGTTCCGTGTGGGGATTCCGGAATACAGACTTCCTGCACACATCTTGGCCAAGGATATTGAGTTCATCACAAAACACGGCGTAGAGATCAAGTGCGGGGTTCGTATTGGTCAAGACATCAGCTTTGATGAGATCAAAGCAAACCACGATGCCGTGCTCATTGCCATTGGCGCCCACAAGGGTACGAGCATCAGGCTCAAGAACGAAGACGCTGAGGGTGTCTTTGACGGGATCAAGCTCTTAAAGGATGCGAATCTCGGCGATGAGTTCCCTATTACCAAGGGTAAGGCGATCGTGATAGGAGGCGGCAATGTGGCCATGGATGTTACCAGAACTGCCCTCCGTGTAGGCTTTGACGAGGTCAACCTGCTATACCGTCGAACCCGCAAGGAATTGCCTGCAAGCCCGTGGGAAGTGGACGCAGCCGAGGAAGAAGGCGTTAAGTTTAATTTTCTTACTGCCCCCCAGGAGGTTGTTGTAAAGGATGGCAAGGCCGTAGGCGTACAATGCCTGAAGATGGAACTTGGTGAACCTGATGCGAGCGGCAGGCGCAAGCCCATGCCCGTTGAAGGCTCTGAGTTTGTCATGGACGCTGACGCCATCTTTGGAGCCATTGGTCAGGTCACGGACAACAGCCTGGTGGATGAAAAATATGGCTTTACCTTTGGCAGAAAGCTCAATTTTGAGGTAAATCCCGAGACCTTTGAAACGAATGTGGAAGGAGTATACGCTTCAGGCGATGCTGCTACAGGCGCAAACATTGCGGTTCGGGCATGTGCGGGCGGCATGAAGGCAGCAGAATCCATTCACAAATATCTGAGAGGGAAGTAACTTTTCCCCCTCACCCAAACCCTCTCCCCACACGGGTGAGAGGGCAGGGTGAGAGGGCGCCAAACCTCAAGTTAATGAGTTACAGAGGAGAGAGGTAAAATGTATATATACGAGAAAAAAGGAAGATACATCATCGACTTTCAGGATATTCCGGCCGCGCGGGCGAAGATGCCGGAGATCCATGTACCGGAGAGACAGGGCAACTTCGAAGAGGTTGAGACCGGCTTCCCGGAAGAGATGGCTGTTGCCGAGGCCAAGCGGTGCCTGAGCTGCCGGCGGTGCCTGGGATGTGCCCTGTGCTGGGCCGAGTGTAAGCCCGAGGCGATCAACTTTGATCTGCCGGACCAGGATTTTGACCTGGATGTAGATAAGGTCATCCTCACCTCAGGTATGCAGCGTAAGATTGTGCCTGTTGCCGGCAATGTCAGCAACAAGCACATGAACGTGGTTACCGATCTCCAGGTGGAGCGTATGCTGGCAGATACTGGGCCGAGCAACGGGCTGATTCTCCGGCCCCAGGACGGCGAGGTCCCAAAAAAGATCGCCTTTGTGCAGACCTTTGGGGCCGATAATGACAGCGTCCGGGATGCGACCCTGATCTTTGGGGTCAACGAGGCCATCTTGGCCCAGAAGAAAATTGAAGGGGCTGAGATCAGCATCATTTCTCCTGCTATGGACGCTTTTAAAGAAAGTGCCGGGGGTGACCTGGACAAGGTCTCCGGCGTCAATTTCATCAACGGCACAGTGGTTGAGGCGGCCGAGGTGGGAGAGAGCAAGGACATTGAGGTCAAGTATGACGCGGGTGGTGAAAAAACCGAGACCTTTGATCTTGTTGTACTTCTGACCCAGCCTGAACTGCCGCCCAGCATTCAAGATGCAGCAAAGATGGTGGGCGTTGAAGTGAACTATGTTAGCTTCCAGGGCAAGGCGGGTGAGATGGTTGAAACAGACAAGCCCGGTGTTGTCTTGGCCCAGAATGTGTAAATAGATGACTTTTACAAAAACCGTTAATGCCCTAGGAGGAATTTAATGGAAGCTTTAGATCTAACTAAACGACCAAAGAGCAAGTTGGCACTGAAGCCCGAATGGGCAGATGTGTGCTTTACCTGCGGAACCTGTGCCAGCGGCTGCCCGGTGACAGGCGTAGACGGCTGGGACCCGAGAAAGGCAGTCCGCGCCGCGCTTTTGGGTCTGGAACAGGAGCTGGTTGACTCCCGATGGCCTTGGATCTGTACCATCTGCGGCCGGTGTGAGTACATGTGCCCCCAGGGGGTTAACTTGATGGCGCTTATCAGGTACGCACGCACCCTCCGTGAGCGCGACAAGGTTCCCGGTGTTCTCCACAAAGGGGTGGCCATGTGCCTGGAAAGGGGGAACAACCTTGGCATTCCCGAAACCGACTACCTGTTCCTTCTGGCTGATCTGAGCAAGGAGATGGAAGAAGGAACCGTCGAAACTGAACACGGTGAGGAATATCCTCCCTATCCGGGGTTTTATTGCCCTGTCGACAAGGAAGGGGCCAATATCATTGTCACCATCAACTCCAAGGAGCCCATGGGCGAGCCGGAAGACATGATGTTCTGGTGGCGGATCTTTTATGCAGCCAAAGAGAGCTGGACCGTGCCCAAGCAAAACTGGGAAGGGGTACTTTGGGGGCTCTTCACCGGCGATGACGATGCATTGAAAGAACAGTGCCGGCGTATTATTGAGAATGCCAGAAAGGTAGGTGCCAAGACAATCCTATATCCGGAATGAGGCCACGCCTACTTTGCGACCCGGTTGGGTTTCACGAAATATTTTCCAGAGGTTTTCAAGGAATTCAGATGCATGAGTGTCTTTGAGCTTTTAAAAGAATACATTGAAACGGGCAGGATCAAGCTCGACAAGTCCAAGTATGAGGGCAAGAAAATAACCATCCACGATCCGTGCAACTATCACAGGAAGTCATTTATGTCGTTCGGGCAGCACTTCCTGGATGAATGTCGCTGGGTAACTGCGCAGTGCTGCCCGGAAATCGTAGAGATGGAGCCCCATGGGATGAACGGGCTCTGCTGTGGCGCAGGTGGCGGGGCCTGGGCCAGTCCTTACGTTCAGGAGCGGATCGACTACGGCAAGTGGAAGGCAGACCAGATCAAGGCGACAGGTACCGATCTGATATGCGCACCCTGCCACAACTGCCGGGACCAGATCATGAAGTCCCTGACCAAGGAGTTTGATATTCCCCAGAGGACCTACTACATCTGGGAGCTGGTATCAGACTGCGTGATCATGGAACCGTGGAGTGAGGAAGAGGTCAAGAAGTCCCACGAAGAACGAGATAAGCAGTACGAAAGGGACGACATCGACCTGGATGAAGAATACTAGATCTGACCTGCTTGCTAGTGCAGGATAGATATAGGAACAGTAAGGGGGATGCTGGGTTTTCCAGCATCCCCCTTTTTTATTTCACTCACCTTTGCCAGAATGCCCCGCAACCCCCTCCGGCCGTAGGCTGTAATCAAAAATCCGGCGAATTCGCTTAGCTTGTTTCCATCCATAAATGGCCCTTTTCCGCAATCTCGGCGTCA
>JAUWMM010000030.1 GCA_030613145.1 Desulfobacterales bacterium
AATAAAAATAATGATGCCACATACGCGCGCAAAAATGCATAGTGCGACTAACACCATCCTGGAAAGGCACTATACCCGCCATTGCCACTCTATCAACTATTGTGTATCGATGAGGATGCTTGGCGCTAATGGAAAGGAGGACAATACTGATCAGGGCAAAAAGGACCACGCACAGAATCCTTGCCAGCTTTTTTGAAAACATATCTCATGTATGCAGCGGAAAAGGTTTTTTTACTTGAGAGCCATTATAACACAATGGCTAAGAAATTTTCTATTACTGGATCATGACCTCCCTCAAGATAGAAATATTCTCTAGGGCCTTACCTGACCCCAGGGCAACTGTAGAAAGCGGATCTTCGGTCACCGTAATGGGTAAACGAGTCTCCTCTCGGAGCAATTTGTCCATGTTTTTGAGGAGGGCCCCCCCTCCGGTCATGACTATCCCTCTCTCGACGATATCCGCTGCCAATTCGGGCGGGGTCTGTTCCAGGGCTATTTTTACGGTCTCAACAATGGAATCGATCTGTTCGGCAATCGCGACCCGGATCTCTTCCGAATCAATGGCTAGAATTTTCGGGATACCTGATACCAGGTCCCTTCCTTTCACTTCAATGGTCTCCATGTTTTCCGGATCAGGAAAAGCATTACCAATTGTGGTTTTTATCAGTTCTGATGTTCTTTCTCCAATTAAGAGGTTATATTTTCGCTTAATATATTGAATGATCGCATCGTCCATCTTATCCCCGCCGACCCGAATCGAGCGGCTGTAAACTATACCCGCAAGTGATATGACGGCCACCTCGGTAGTGCCGCCACCGATATCAACGACCATATTGCACGTGGGCTCCGTAATCGGAAGACCCGCTCCAATAGCCGCAGCCATAGGTTCCTCAATAAGAAATACTTCGCGGGCGCCTGCTGATTGAGCCGATTCCGTCACGGCACGCTTCTCCACCTGCGTAATGCCTGACGGGACGGCGATGATGATCCTGGGCCGTATGAGACTTCTGCGGTTATGCACCTGACGGATGAAGTATCGCAACATGGCCTCAGCCACCTCAAAATCGGCAATAACACCCTCTTTCATTGGACGGATGGCAACTATATTGCCCGGTGTCCGTCCCAGCATCCGCTTGGCCTCTCCCCCGACTGCCAACACCCTGTTTCTATGCCGGTTGTCAGTGCGAACCGCCACAACAGATGGCTCACTGAGCACTATCCCCTTACCCTTAACATAGACAAGGGTATTGGCTGTGCCTAAATCAATAGCTAAATCGTTAGAAATAGCCCCCAGGATTGCGTTAAACACTTTCGAGACTCCTAATTAAAGTTCTATAAATTATGCGCAGACGGTAGCTGTGGTAATCGCCAGCCATATATAAACCGTCCAGACCACTTGGATCTTTAATTATAAATACAAATTAGCATATACAATCCGCGAATTCAAGTAAATAATAGGTCCAATAGGTTCAAAAAACAATAAAATTTGTTTGAGATTTCTGCTACATTATGTTTACAAGCCATTTCAAATCCTCAGATCGCGTTCGAGGGCAAGGCGGGGGCCGATGATAAAGCGCAGCATACACGGGAGTATGTGAGCATTTTGAGGAGGCCCTCAACACCGCCATCGGGCGATAGATGGGATTTTGAAATGGCTTCTTGGGTGTTTTTCCATGCCAACTATAACCGTCATCATCCCTACATATAACCGCGCATGGGTTCTTAAGCGAGCCATTAAATCGGTCTTAGCTCAGGACTTTCATGATTTCGAAATAGTTGTGGTAGACGATGGGTCGACTGACAACACCACGGAAGTTCTCGAATCCTATCAGCAGATCTGCGTTATAAGGCAAGAACATCGAGGGGTAAGCGCAGCTCGTAATGCTGGTATAGCCCGGGCTTCTGGTCGCCTTATCACATTTCTCGACTCCGATGATTTATGGCTTCCCGGGAAACTCTCTGCCCAAGTCGCGTTTTTCAATAACAACCCTGATGCTCTGATTTGTCAAACCGAAGAAATCTGGATAAGAAATGGCAATCATGTAAACCCCAAGAAACGGCACAAGAAGTATTCCGGAATGATCTTTGAATATTGCCTGGAATTGTGCATCGTGAGCCCTACGGCCGTCATGATGAGCCGTGGCTTGTTTGATAAGATAGGCACCTTTGATGAAACATTACCCATATGCGAGGACTATGACCTCTGGCTAAGAACAGCCTGCCGGTTTCCCGTATATTTGATTGAGACTCCGCTCGTGATCAAATACGGCGGACATCCGGATCAACTGTCTAAGAGATGGGGCGCTGACCGATTTCGCATCCAAGCACTGAAAAAGGTCCTTGAAAGCAATTTATTGAGCCCAAGTCAATATTGCGCAACTGTTGCGGCTTTAAGAAACAAGTGTTCGATCTATGCATCTGGGTGTCTGAAGCGGGGACGCGACAAGGAGGCAAATCACTACATGAGCCTGTCGGATCACTTCACAAATCAGGCTGACTCCCTGTTCAAGCCAACGGAATCCCCGAGGCAATTTACCCTTTCCATTGATAACACATCAGGACTATCGCCATGAGTATTTTGTTGTATGTCCTAATGACGGCAATATCAATGGGTTTGCTCTGGAAGGGGTCCCATTGGCTTGTCGACTCAGCAGTGCGCCTCGCCCGCAAGCTCCGTATGTCCGATCTGGCCATTGGTTTAACCATAGTTGCCATGGGGACCTCTGCACCCGAATTTGCGGTGACCATAAATGCCGCAATCAGGGGACTACCAGATATATCAGTCAGCAACGTGGTAGGTTCCAACATTTTTAATCTCGGGTTCATACTGGGTGGCTGTGCTGCTATCCGAAGCATTACGACTACTCCGGCCCTTGTCTGGCGAGACGGCCTCTTTCTACTGGGTGTGACTTGTGTTTTGGTTCTATTTCTCAGTGACTTGACCTTAACCCACCAAGAAGGATTTTTGCTTCTACTCGGGCTTGTTTTATACCTTGGTTACATGTTCTGGAAAAAAGCCCCTGTGGAGGAAAAAGAACCCGCAGAAGATGTAACCTGGAAAGATGTCCCCCTCTTTCTTTTAGGCGTCATCACAGTAGCCGCCGGAGGACACCTCCTTGTCTGGTCAGCAGTTTCTCTGGCCCGGTCATTTGGCATTTCTGAGTGGGTCATTGGGGTAACCATAGTTGCTGCAGGGACCTCTGCACCGGAATTTGCCGTATCACTGGCAGCAGCACTCAAGGGACGATACAGCATAACTGCTGGAAACCTAATTGGCAGTGATCTTTACAACCTTTTAGGGGTGCTCGGCTTAGCAGGGATACTGCGTCCCCTAACCATTGATGCAGCCGGCCTGGGCAGCCTCTATATACTTGTAGGTATGGTGTTTCTTGTGGTTGTGTTCATGCGCACAGGCTTTCGTGTCTCCCGTGCTGAAGGATTTTTTCTTGTGGGGATCAATCTTATTCGGTGGGTGTTTGATTTTTGGGCTCAGGCATAAAAGTATACGAGACCACCGTCACGACATCGAAAGAATAAACCTTTTTGTTAACCGTGAACCTTGAACCTGTGAACGCCTACCCATGTTTTTTCCTCCCACGTCTCTTAACGTGCTGATACGCCTGGTACATAAAAGTCCTGATGCCAGCCTCCCTGCCGGGCTGATAGCTGCCATCATAAGGGGCGTCCAGATAGGGAATCCTTTCACGGTTCATGATGGGTCTCACAATAGATGAGGTAATAGTGCTCGGCATGCAGGTAAAAGGATATACGTTTGCTATGCCGTTATACCCATCGTGCACATGTTCCATGATCCCGGCAATGCTCAGACACGCCTCCGTTCCTAACTCGAAAGAATAGAGATCATTCTTTATAAGGGTTTTTTCCAGGTGCGCTATCCGATGATCCCCAGCCAGGTCAAGTAAAGGTTTCACCCGTTTGTAGGCCTGATCAAGTCTGATATGCTGGTACAGGAGATCCCCCCCATAGCTGAGAACCTGTTTAAGGTTAGATTTCGCCTTGTCGAAACGAAATTGCTTAAGATTCAACCGGAGCCCTACCTTGGCCTCTCTCACCTTATCATAAGTCGTGTAATTTATCCATTCAGCAATAGTGGCGTTCACGACCTCAGCCCCGTATCGCTCCAGCATCCTGATCAAATCCTGATTGGAATTTACATGGGTTCTCAGGTAAATCTCACCCACAATACCGATCAGGGGTTTGGGAGGAATGTCAGGGTCAATAAGGGCTTTTCCCTCTTCAATAACCGCTTCCAGTTTATCAAGAATCCTATCAAAGTCTTTCTTGGCACCATAAGATTCAAAGTGATCGGCCATTGTCATCATGGATCGCTCTATGAAACCATCTGTCGCACCCTGTTCTTTTTCATAGGGCCTTATCCTCCAGAGAAGCCTGTCGAGAATGTCACCTATCACAATAGAAAAATAGGCCGCTTTACGGAAATCCCTGGTCCGTTCCTTCTCAATCATACCTTTGAGAGCATAGGAATTCTCTGAAGTGAGCGAACCGATTTTCACTCCTCTTAATTCAGGGAAGGAATCTAAGACGATTCTCTGGTATTTATTATACATTCCGAAACGGCATGGACCATCCGACTCGGGCATAAAAAATATGTAATCTTCAGGGACAAAATCGTTGCCCAGCCTTTCCTTTTCCTTTTCCAGGAAAAGCAGGATGTCACCGGTGGTCACCTGGCACGGGAAACACTCCTTGCCTGAAGTAAACTCTTTACCAAGATCAAGGCCTTTATAGGTTTCCATGACTAAAGCATTAACGCCGAAGCTCCTAAAAACACCGGCAAGGAGATGAGCGCCTATTCTGTTCATCTCAGGTATTAGCAAGGTCTTATCCCGGAGGCTAAATTGTCCAACATTTTCAGAAAGGGATTGAAAAGTCGCACTCTTTTGTGCTTCCATGTTTACCTCAATTGGCTGCCTTTAGTCCTACGAACAACTCGGTATTCAGTTTCTGCATAGTATTTTCAATGACATTTTTGTAGGCCTCCAATCTCGTCATCGCACCCGCTACCGCACTGTGCTCATCGAGTTCCAGAATGAGGTAGGGTTTATCTCCCATAATGTACTTATAAAAATGCTCAATGAAAGAATCTGCACCACAGCTGAAATTTGTAATATGGAGACCAAAATAATTGGCATGGCCCTCTATGAATTTGGCGGCCCTCAGAATCTGGGCCCCCAATCCCCAGTACATGGAAGGAAAGTCAGAAAGGTCTACAGAGGTGACATCAATGAAGTCCATGGGCAGGGCGCTCACGCCAATCTTGGCCAAATTCTGTCCAAGCCTCAAATTCAACCTTTCATCGTACAGGTTGTAAGGACGTCCTGTGACCACGACCAAAGGGCTTTCATGGCTGTGAGTGGCCATGATTTCCTTGCCCTTTTCATGCATTGCCCTGATGAATTCATTCTGCCTCTCCAAAGCATATTCAAGGGCCTTTCTAATTTCTAATCTGCTTTTTCCGAGCCTTTTTGAAAGCTGTTCCCCCAGTTCCATGGATAGGCTGGAAGTGTCGTATTTGAGATGGATGACGGGGCTCAAAATGGAGTCCCTATCAAGGTCAAGGGCGCTACGAACCATATACTGGTTAGCCTGTACAAGAGGGCAATAAAACCCCTTCTCAGAGTCCTCTGGGGTGCGCGTATTGACAATGGAGGGCAGAAACAGGTAGCTTGTCTTTCCAATAAGTTCCTTAACATGACCATGGGATACCTTGACAGGATAACAGGTCTCTGCGTTCATCGCTTCGATCCCTGAACTGGAAATATGGCTGTTGGTAGGCGGAGTGAGGACAAGTCTGAAACCGAGTCGATCAAAAAAATGTGCCCATAAAACCCCGGTCTGGTGGAAGTAAAGCGCCCTTTGCATCCCAATGGTTGGGCGTCCATCCACCTTCATGACGCGTTCTCCGCTCAACTCATCATAGACACCCGACATATGGTCCTGCCATATTTTCTCTCTCAAATGGAAGTAGTTCTCTTTCTTTGGGCCCCTTCTCCCGATCAGTTCATACCGGCCGCACTCCCCTCCCCAGATACTCTTTCGGCCATCAAAATCGTATATTTTGAGCTTGCATTGGTTGTGGCAGTTGGGGTCTGCACGGCAGGTCTTTTCCTTATAAGCCATTCGATCGTTGATGGCGCTATCCAATCCCCGGAATATACTTCGCTTCTTGTTTTCATGAACCATCTTTTCTTTCAGGCTAATTGCAGCCCCAAAGGCACCAAGCACTTCCCTGTGCTTGGGAACGACAAGACCACGACCGAGGACATTTTCGAAGGCCGCCACTACACCTTTGTTTAAAGAAGGCCCCCCAAGAAACATGACCCTTTGGCCCACTCTTCTCTTACCCACAACACGATTAAGATAGTTGTAGACAATGGCATAGCAAAGTCCTGCTATGAGATCATTCTTTGAAACCCCTTTTTGATGATAAGAAACCAGGTCTGATTCCATGAAAACAGTGCATCGCTCTGCCAACTTTATTGGATGATCGGAAGAGAGTGCGATCTCCTGAAATTCACCCACGATATTGATGCCATACTTATTAGCAAGTTCATGGAGAAAACTCCCCGTACCGGCAGCACATACCTTGTTCATGTCAAAATCAAGGGGATAAGTGTTGGCGATAGAAATGTACTTTGAATCCTGACCACCGATCTCAAAGATCGTATCAATTGTGGTATCTATCTCCACAGCACCCCTGGCGTGGGCCGTGATCTCGTCGATGATCAGGTCCGTATTCAGGAAATCCCCAACCACATTTCGACCTGATCCGGTCGTGGCTATCCCAATAATTTCGATCTCGTCTCCCATTTCATCTCGAATTGTTGTTAATAGCTTCTGAGTCATCTCAACCGGCTTTCCTTGGGTGTGGATATATCTCTTATGGATGATCTCGCAATCTTCATTAATTAGGGCATATTTAGTAGTTGTAGAACCAATATCGATACCTAAATAGACTGGGAGTTTTTTCTTGACCGACCTTTTTCTAACCTCGTTGTCCTCTGGAAAATCCGTCTGCTTCAACTCCAGCTTGGATGCCAAGGGCAGACCAACAGATTCCTCTCTTGCACCGACAATCGATCCTTCAAAATTCAGATGATTTTCTATCCCCAATTCAAGGGCCTGTAAAGCAACCCCCAGAGCACCAATCGACGTGCTATGCTCGGGAACGATCAAGCTGGGGAAATAGCTTTGAAAGGCGCGCACCTGGAGCTCATTCATTGAGAGTCCGCCAACGAAAAGAATGGGCTCTTCAAGTACACGATTCGACACAATGGTACTCATGTAATTTCTGGCATTTCCCACATGCAGTCCAAAAATGATATCTTCGAGCTTCTCCCCCTTATTCTGCAAGTGGATCATATCTGACTTGGTAAAGACCGTGCACCGGCACGCTACGTTGGCAGGAACCTGGCTCACAAGACCGAGTTCGATGAAGTCGGCCAGTATTTTATCGATCTGATCTTGAGATATCTTTACCTTCTTGTCATAGATGGATGTTGCTAAACGTTGTGCCTGTTGATCTATAAAGGACCCTGTACCGGATGCACATGGACCGTTTGCATTAAAGTAATCAAGTTCCCAGCCGTTGTCGCCATGGTTGATCTGAAAAAGGGCCGTGTCCTGGCCTCCCATGCTGATGATCGTTTTTACGCTCCGTTCTATGTGCAGCGCTCCCAGCACCTGGCTAATGGTTTCAAATTCATAGAAGCCGCCCATCTTCCGGCTTATCTCCTGACCATGATTCCCTGTGAAAGCAAAGGCCTTTAGCTTTTCGCTCCCCAGTCTCTCGTACAATTCATGGATAAGCCTCAGAAGTTCTTCTTCCACTTTTCCCAGATGACGCTTGTAAGCAGACTCATAGATGATTTCTTTGGCCTGGTTGATGACAACACTGTTAAGGCTCACCGATCCCGCATCAATACCCACGACATATTTGTTTGAGTCTTCTCTATTTTTTTCCTCGACCATGTCTGCCAATTCCCCCGTCTTTTCCATAGGGAGTCTTCAAAGATAAGCTCAACTTCTAATCACAAAAAGCTCTTTATCTCTTCCAACCTTTGTCTGTCAAGCTATATGGCCCATAGAATCAGTAAAACGGCAAATCACCCTATTCAACGTAATCCTGTCGGTGGAAAACTGGTCATGACGATATCCGGCTCTGATCGCAATTGATGAAAAATCGTGGATGTTTCCCGGCCCAACTGAAAACCAAGCCCTGTTCCCCTCTTTCCAGAAAAGGGAGCCTGTATTTCATTAATTCTATAATTCGTGTTTTTTTCTGGCAGATTTATTCCTGCAAACGCCTTGGAGGAACTATAAAATCTGATACTGGATGCTCGATACTGGATGCTGGATTCAAGGTTTATCCAGTATCAAGAATCCAGGAACCAGCATCAAATCTTTTTTGGTCCCGGCTTGTCCGGGTTATGTAATGGAATTATTTCTTGAATATGAATCAATTTCAGCGTATATAATCTTTTTTTCTTGCTTGTTGAGTTATTAATAACATATTCATAAACTAAAGAAATTGGTTACAATTGATTCACGCTCAACTCCCCCTCCCCCGTTTCAGACGTTCAGCCGTCGTAGCCAGCGCTTTGGCGAAGTCGGCTCGTAGCCAAGGCTACTTCGGCCTCCGCCATAGGCTATGGCCAACGGCGGATGGCGAAGTCGGCCATGGGGGATGGGAATTTAGGGATAGTATAAAAGCTAATGACACAAAAAAATGAACGACACAAAATACTCATCAATGCGGTTGACCCGGAAGAATGTCGTATTGCTCTGGTAAAGGGAATCCGCCTGGAAAGTTTTCATATAGAGACCACGGCCGGGGAAATAACGAGGGGAAATATTTACAAAGGTGTGGTCACACGGGTGGAACCAAGCCTGCAAGCCGCCTTTGTTGACTACGGTGCGGAAAGGAACGGCTTCTTGCAGCAACACGAAATACACAGTGACTACTATATTATTGAAAAGCCCCCGGCCGGCAAAAAGGGGTCCCCTGGCATACGGGATCTTATCAAGCCAGGCCAGGAACTCCTGGTCCAAGTCACCAAGGAACCGATCCTGAACAAAGGTGCTATGCTTACCACCTTTATCTCCTTGCCCGGACGCTATGTTGTCCTTATGCCCGGGGGAAAAAATTCCGGTGTTTCCAGGAAAATCGAAGATGAAAATGAACGCGGACGACTCAAGGTTATCATAGAGTCCCTGAAGGTCCCCCAAGGTTTTGGTACGATTGTCAGGACTGCTGCTCAAAACCAGAAAAAGCAAGAAATCTCCAAAGATGTCCGCTATCTCCTTCGTCTATGGAAAAATATTAATAAGCATGGTGTTAGTGCCTCCGCCCGAAGCCTACTTTACAAGGAGCGCCACGTTGCAATTCGAGTCATCCGGGACCATTTCACGTCTGATGTAAAGGAAATCCTAATAGATAACAAGGATATATTCCAAGATGTTAAGTATTTCATTCGCATAATATCTCCGCGGCATACAAGAATCCTTAAACTCTATAAGGATCCAGAGCCAATCTTCACCAAATATGAAATCGAGGATCAAATCGGCTCCATCTTTGCCAGTAGAATCCCCTTGAAATCGGGTGGCCACATCGTGATTAACCCCACAGAGGCATTAGTGGCCATTGATGTCAATTCTGGCAAGGCGACACGTAAAGGATCCATGGAAGAGACCGCATATGCGACCAACATGGAGTCAGCAGCTGAAATTGCGCGTCAACTGCGCCTCAGGGACCTTGGTGGCCTTATAGTTATTGACTTTATTGATATGCGGGACCGGAAACACAATCTATCCGTAGAAAAGGCTGTGAAGCAGCATACCAAGCTGGATAAGGCCAGGATCAATACAGGCAAAATCTCCAAATTTGGCCTCTTGGAACTATCCCGTCAAAGAATAGCTGCATCCATAGAATACGGAAGCTTTGTGTCTTGCCCTCATTGCCTGGGAAAAGGGCTTGTTCCTTCTGCCGAGAGGCTCGCCCTCGAATTTTTGAGAAGGCTCCGCTCTGAAACCCTCAAAGAAAACATCACACAGGTAAGAGGAATCGTACCCAGTAATGTAGGTTACTACTTACTGAACAAAAAACGAAGAGAACTCCTGGACGTGGAAATGAGTCGAAACCTGACAGTCACACTAGAGGAAGATCCCAACATGCAACCCGGTGATAGCCGTATAGTTTGTGAATGATTGCCGAAAGCTGAAAGCTCAAAGCTGAAAGCTGAAGGCCCAAGCGGGCGGAAGGTTCTTTTTGTGCTTTTCCGGAAAAAATATTGGTGCCAATCGTTGATCTTTCTTTTACCTTTGAGCTTTCAGCTTTCAGCTTTGAGCTTCAATAAGGAACTAAGCTATGAATTGGGACAAGTTTGTTGAAGTCTTATTGAATATTTTATTTACACAGACCGGGCTTTTTAATCTTCATTACAAGCTCGTTATCATGTGGGGAATCGGCCTGTTTTTCATTTATTTGGCCGTAGCAAAAAAATACGAACCCTTGCTCTTGCTGCCCATCGGTTTTGGAATCTTCATTGTCAATTTTCCCCTG
>JAUWMM010000236.1 GCA_030613145.1 Desulfobacterales bacterium
GAGATGATCAAGTACGCCTCCAACGCCTTCCTGGCTACAAAAGTATCCTTTATCAATGAGATGGCTTCAATATGTGAGCGGGTTGGGGCTGATGTACACAAGGTGGCCAAGGGTATGGGCCTTGACAAGCGGATTGGTCCCAAGTTTTTGCATCCGGGGCCGGGTTTTGGCGGATCCTGTTTTCCAAAAGACACGCGGGCCATCAGTCAAATTGCCAAGCAACACGGGTATGAATTCAAGATTGTCGATGCGGTGCTTAGAGTAAACGATGAGCGCCCAGAGATGATGGTTGAAAAGATTGTCTCAGCTCTGGGCGGGGATATAAGGGGCGCAACCATTGGGATCCTAGGATTAACCTTTAAGCCGAATACGGACGATATGCGAGAGTCTCCCACCATTCCTGTCATCCGGGGTTTGCAGGAAAGGGGGGCAGGTATCCAGTGTTATGATCCGGCGGGGATGGAGCAGGCAAAGCAATACGTGCCGGATATCGCGTACAAAGAAGATCTGTATGCTGTGGCTGAAGGGGCTGATGCCTTGATCTTGGCTACGGAATGGAACCAGTTCCGAACAATCAACTGGGAAAAAGTCAAGGAGCTTTTAAGGCGACCTATTGTTGTAGACTTGCGAAATATCTATGATCCCCAGCGAATGCAGGCATCAGGATTCCATTATACATCTGTCGGACGGCCATGACCAATGAGCAAACCGACAAGACCCGCACCGGCCAAGTTGGTTATTGGTTGTTTCACCAGGGACAAAGATATTATTGGAGAAGTGGCCCGGAAGCTGTCCGAGTCCTTTGGACCGCCGGATGTGATAAGTCGATGGCTACCATTTGAACATACTGACTACTACACCTCTGAGATGGGTTCGCCCCTTTTTAGGCGGCTTATGGCTTTTCGTGAATTGATTCAGCAAGATGCCCTGGCCGACGTCAAGCTCTTTGCCAACGATTTGGAGGGTCGGTTTTCAATCCGGGGGAAACGGCTTGTCAATATCGATCCGGGATACTTACTGGCAGAGCGGCTTGTGCTGGCTACCGGGAAAAATTATGTGCATCGCATTTACCTTAGGGCAGGAATTTACGCTGACCTGACCTTGATTTACCACAAAGATCGTTTTCATCCGCTGGATTGGACCTATCCGGACTATGCCGGAGACGCGATCGGGGCTTTTCTTGGAACCGTGAGGCAAAGGTATATGTATCAGTTGAAGCAGTCAGGAGGGTAAGCAACAATATGATTAAAAGTATGACTGCCTTTGGCAGGGCGGAAAAAACAGTAGAAAGTCGCACATTTACTGTAGAAATGCGTTCGCTGAATAGTCGCTACCGAGAGGTCAAAGTACGTATGCCGCCGCAGTTTTTACCTCTTGAGGATCAGATCAAGAAACTGGTCGCGACCAAGATTTCGCGTGGCAGGGTGGAGGTGATTATTAAGGTTAAGAATGGTTCGCAGACTGTTTCTGATATCCATGTCAATCTCCCCCTGGCTAAAGCTTATTATAGTGCCTTGTGCGAACTGAACGAAACCCTGCAAATTAAAGAAAAGGTCGGGCTACAAGCACTCTTAGGTATGCAGGGGATCATTACGGCCACAGAATCTGAAGAGGATTTGGAAAAAACCTGGTCGCACCTTTCATCATGTGTCAGTGATGCCTTAGAGGGTATAGATACCATGCGGATTTCAGAGGGCATGGCCATCTACCAAGACTTTCAGGAACGTCTGCAGTCTGTTGAGGGGGATTTGTCTCGTATAAGAGGGCTGGCTCCATCCATGTTGTCACAGTATCACAGTCGCTTAAAGGAACGGATAGCTACGCTTACGCAAGGCACGGTGGAGATAGATCCAAACCGGCTGGCTCAGGAGGCGGCTTTCTTGGCGGATAAGAGTGATATTATGGAGGAGATAGTTCGTGCTGAGAGCCATTTAAAACAGTTTCGAAACATGATCGAATCAGATGGTCCAGCGGGAAGGGCTCTTGATTTCCTGCTCCAGGAACTTAATCGGGAGGTAAACACAATTGGTTCAAAAGGGGGGGATGCGCAGTTGCCCCAGATTGTTGTGGGACTCAAGAGTGAACTGGAAAAGCTTAGAGAACAGGTTCAAAACATAGAGTAGGAGATAAACAGTATCTCACAAAGCGCGCAAAGGTTTACCCAGTTAGTTTCCATCCATAAATGGCCCTTTTGCGCAATCTCGGCGTCAAACTGCGGGGTTCCTTGTGCGACGTACCTCGGTACGCCTCCGCGCATCCCCTTGTTTTCCTAGACCTTGCGGAAAATTGCTCATTTCTGAATTGAAAACTTACGTTTGTGCCCATTGAGTTTTTACGATTCGTGGATGGACACCAGTTAGATACCACAGCAAGGTTATTTGCAAGTTGTGTGGTTAGAGATCTGGAGATAGATTTATCCTATAAGGCTGTCATATCATCTAACAGGGCAAGGAGTATTTTGAGCTGAAGTCCTGAGAGGGGAATTCAGCTCAAAGTGCCACGCTATCGCGAGAGGTTTTGTCTCGGGCTATCCAGGTTAGGAGGGAACAATGGACAGTACTCTGCTGAATATCGGATTTGGAAATACGGTCGTAACCGGCCGTATTGTCGCTATTGTTACACCAGGCTCTGCTCCCATGAAGCGGCTCAAGGAGGACGCAAGAGAGGAAAGAAGGTTGATTGATGCCACTCAAGGACGTCGCACGCGGTCTGTCATTATTACCGACAGCAACCACGTCATTCTTTCAGCTATTCAAGCCGAGACTATATCGCAGCGGTTTGTGACCGGCTTTGAATTTAAGGAGGAGAAGAAAAAGGCTCCGGGAGCCCTGTAAACTGTGAGTTATGGGCAAGAAAGGACACCTGTTCATAATATCTGCACCTTCTGGGACCGGGAAATCGACAATACTGATGGCGATCTTGAAAGAAAATCCGCGCCTTCGATATTCGATTTCTTGCACTACACGTTCCCCCCGTGGCAACGAACGGGATGGCGTAGACTACTATTTTATCAGCGATGCGGCCTTTCGCAAGAAGATAGACTCCGGCGAATTGGCCGAATGGGCTGAGGTGCACGGCCATCTGTATGGGACATCCTCAAAATTTCTCGAGGAAAGCTTTCGACGGGGCCACGATATCCTGTTCGACATTGACGTTGAGGGTGCAAAAAAACTATACGCCAAATATCCTGAAGCCATTTTGGTCTTCATATCACCGCCATCCATGGAGGAACTAAGGCGGCGGCTTGCTGAACGGGGCACGGATTCAGCCGATGCGATTGAGCAGCGGATGAAGAACGCCGAGGCGGAGATGGCCGAGGCTAAGTGGTATCATCAAGTAATCGTCAATGACGATCTTGCCCGGGCGGTTTCACAACTGAAAGCTATAATCGAAAAAGTACGCCTACATGAGTGATTTTCTTTATGGGATCCATCCGGTTTATGAGGCATTGATTGCAGGACGGCGGGCGTTCAAAAAGCTTTACGTGTCAAAAAGTCGGCAGACCAAGGGTATTGAGGACCTTCTGTTACGGGCCAAGGCCGAAGGGATTCCCATCCAATACAGTGAACCAGAGTATCTGGAATCCTTGATAGGCGATTCGGTACACCAAGGCGTTGCTGCCCGTGTAGGTAATTATACTTTTGTAGATATAGGCGCCATCCTTAAAAAAGCCGAAACCGATGGCGAGTTCCCGATGATTTTGGCCCTGGATGGCATTGTAGATCCACAAAACCTTGGGTCGCTTATCAGGACGTCACTCGCCATGGGCATCCACGGCATTATCCTCACCAAAGACCGTTCTGCCCCTTTGTCCCCCTCGGTTTCAAAGGCTTCTGCAGGAGCTGTGGAACATATGTTGATAACACGGGTTACCAACCTTGTGTCAGCCTTGATAAGACTCAAGAAAGCAGGGCTTTGGGTGGTGGGGGCCCATGCCGGTTCTGAGCAAAGAGTTGATGAGGCTGATTTCAATGTCGGGTTAGTTCTTGTTATCGGGGGTGAAGGCAAGGGGATACGGCCTTTGGTTAGAAAAACTTGTGACTATCTTGTATCTGTCCCTCAAAAAAAACTGTTGGACTCCCTTAATGCAGCAGTGGCCGGAGCCATTGTCATGTATGAGATTGTGAGGCAGAGAAGTAAGTGAA
>JAUWMM010000298.1 GCA_030613145.1 Desulfobacterales bacterium
GGCAGTGCGGCAATCGGTATGAACTTGATGAATTCTTCGCAGTCAAAGGGATCGGGGCAATCGACTCCAAAGATATCGTGGACAGGTGGCGTAGTAAAATAATAGTTCGCAAGTAATGAGTTTCGTGTTTTTTCCGGCAAAAAACTATAAAAGACAACCACGCCTCTTCTCAAGGCGAACACCGCAATACACGAAATGATATTTTCTTTTTTCGTGCCTTTTTAGTTTTGTGCTTGCGTGATAATTTTTTTGGATCCGGCCTGTCTGGGTTGGGGTTAGAGTGGAATGCAAACTGTTCGCCAGCAAATGATAGCGTTGTTGTCTCAGGGAGTGCATAGTGCCAGGGGGCTGTCCCAGATGCTGCGCATTCAGGAAAAAGAGGTCTATGGTCATCTTTCCCACATCGCACGTTCCGTTGTCTCACAAAGGCAGAGGCTGGTCGTAATCCCCTCACGATGCCTTGTGTGCGAGTATGTGTTTGACAAGCGAAAACGGTTTACCAGGCCGGGCCGCTGCCCCCGTTGCAAAGGGGAACGCATTGAGGAGCCGAGATACCAGGTTGTTTGAGTTACGGCAACTTCTGTGCTTCCCGGCTCAAACCTGCACTTCATCTGGATCGGGATACTCGTCATTAAATCGTAACAGGCTTTACGGGTAATATATAACGTTCGTGAAATATTGATATCTGATCCCATTCTTTGAGGTATCGGTGACAAATCGAATAGGTGATAAAGCACAACTGTTTGACGCGCTATACACGTCTAATGATATGTATTTTGGCCGGGAAGCGCGCCCGGAGTTCTCTCGCTTAATAGATACCATAGACATCCGATGTTTTCATTCACTCGATCTAGGGTGTGGTCAAGGGCGATATGCCATCTACCTTGCCGAAAGAGGTAGTGCTGTCCATGCAGTGGATTTCTCTTCTGTTGGAATTGAGAAGCTATCTCTTTATGCGAAAACGCAACAGCTGAATATATCCACTGAACATGCTGACCTAACAAACTATCAGTTCCCTATAGGAGAATACGATCTGGTCGTCTTCGCTACAGTTCTGGATCACCTGGATTTCGATGGCCGACAGCATGTTATTCGAGGGATAACTTCTTCCCTTAAACCAGGAGCTTTATTCTATGGAAATGTATTCACAAAGGAGGATCCTGGCTTTATATCAAAATCAAAGGGACTTTGGCAGCAAGAATGTGTTAGTGCGGCTGGCATAGCTATTGAGCACTACTTTGATTCTAACGAGCTTTGGAACTGTTTTTCTCCCCATGAAATTCTGGATTATAAAGAGTTCAAAGAAGAAGATTGTAGTCACGGAACGGACCATTGGCATGGCTGGGCCTATATTATTGGACGCAAAGTTGAATAGAATATAAAGTACGTCCACTAGCTCGCCCATATACGAGGCATGACCATATGAACAAGTCCTATCGTAGAGTTCCTCGGTTCTCTCTCATCATCCCCGCATACAATGAGGAAACTTATCTGGCTCGTCTATTGAACAGGGGGGACAAGGCGCGGAGTTGCTACATTGGGAGACCAGACGACATAGAAGTTGTGGTTGTCGATAACGCATCTACTGACTCAACGGCAGACTTGGCCCGAATCCGAGGTTGCCAAGTGGTGCGAGAGGAAAAGCGCGTCATTGCAGCGGTTCGCAATGCTGGAGCTCGAAACGCCCGGGGACAAGTCTTTGTATTCGTTGATGCAGACAATATTATCCACCCTGATACCTTCAATGCTATTGACCGGAGTCTATCGACCGGCAAGGTGATAGCCGGTGCATCGGGAGTAAAAATGCAAAGGATCTCTCTTGGCATTGCTGTAACCTATATGTTGATGGTTCCCATTGTATGGATTACCGGAATGGACACAGGCGTGGCCTTTTGTCGCCGGGAGGATTTCGAGGCGATTGGTGGTTACAACGAGGACCGTCTCTTTGCAGAGGACGTCCAGCTCTTGTGGGACCTGATGTTATTGGGTCGAACACGTGGACAGAAACTGGTTCGACTCACATCGGTTAAGGCCATTTACTCAACCCGCAAATTTGACGAGCATGGTGATTGGCACTATCTATGGCTAATACTCCGTTTTCTCTGTGGAGTGTTTTTTTCACAACGTTATATGGATGACTTTGCTCGGACGTACTGGTATGGTAATCAGCGTACCAAAGCAAGGCAGGGGGGGACAGTGGGTTCAGGGCTACACTATTGACAAGAATTGGAATATCTACAAGTGGGCCCTTGGCCTGGAACAGGTTTTTTTCAGCGGTTTTTGAATAATGTTCTCGTGACCGGAAAAGGCTAATTATCTGGGCATTAAAGAGAGGAAAGGGGAATTCCATGTCCAACCTCAAACTCCTATACCCGGTTCGCACTCCGGACAACCGACTGTTGCTTCCTGCCGGCACCGTGCTGTCTGAAGAGACTATGGATGCTCTTATCTCTTCAAGCAAGGACGTGTCACATCGTGCCTCTTCCTTACTGATGTGCGGTTCTGTCAAAGAAGATCTGGTTAATTTTATCAGCCAACCCCCTTACCATATAATCTTTGCCGACCAGGAACTAATTGCAGATCTTCTGAACCTCATGGACAGTGTCAATATTGTCGTTCCTGTTTTGCAATCGCTGGACTATTTTAAGCAGTATGACTTGCTTACATATAGCCACATTCTCGTAGTATCCGCCGTATCAACACTCCTGGCAAAGGAGCTCTTATCTGACCATAGGGGCCTGATTCAGGAGGCCACAATAGCCCCTGCCCACGACTTTGGCAAGATCTGTGTTCCGTTACAAATTTTGAATAAGGCCGATCCTCTGACCCGTAGTGAGCTGAGTATCCTGAGACATCACTCAGTAGCAGGCTATGTCCTGCTCAGCTATTACCTCAGGGACCTTCAGAGCCTTACTGTTAGGGTGGCCAGGGATCATCACGAGAGGAGGGATGGTTCGGGATATCCCCGTGGCATCCGGCTCACGGACCCCATGGTGGAGATCGTCGCTGTCGCCGACGTCTACGACGCTCTTATTTCATCGAGACCCTATCGACCTGTTTCATATGACAATCGAACGGCCTTGGAAGAAATCACCAGTATGGCGGAAAGGAATCAAATAGGCTGGGACGTAGTTAAAGCACTCGTGGCCTGTAACCGCAAGTCCAAGCCTCACTATACCGAGTGTG
>JAUWMM010000220.1 GCA_030613145.1 Desulfobacterales bacterium
TCGTTTACGGGGAGGTGAAGAAACCGTCAGGGGTGATAAAGCTTCCAATAGGGCGTCATCCAACAGATCGAAAGAAAATGTCTATTCGGAGCCCTCGGAGTCGTCCCACTGAGACTCGCTGGAAGGTCAGAGAGGCGTTTCCCGGCGTCACACTTCTTGAAGTCGATTTGAGGACCGGACGCACCCACCAAGTTCGTGTCCACTGCGCGGCTATAGGCCATCCAATAGTAGGAGACGCTACATACGGGGGCAAAAGAAGGTGGAAAGACCTTGCCCGAGGTCCTAAGCAAGATGTCCTTAGAGAAATACGCCGGCAGATGCTTCACGCATGGCAACTTAGCTTTGTGCATCCACGGACGGGTCAATCGATGAACTTTGAATCGCCTCTACCTAAGGATATGGCCTCAGTGTTAGACGCCATGCGCACCCTCCAGTGACCAGCAGGCCGGTCACTGACAACCTGAAAGCCTTTTATTCGATTCTAAGTCCTGTGTCTTCCCCCTTTTGCAAAGGGGGACGGAGGGGGATTTCTACGAAAGTCAAAAAAAATCCGCCTGCCCAATTTGGGCAGGCGGACTTTTTTTGATAATCACTATGTTGTTGCTGACTAAATATCCGGATTATAGCAGGTTAAACAGCATTGCATACAGCGGTTGGCCTCTTTCAGGGCTTCTTCTTCTGTAACCGTCAGGTCAACCTCAGCATAGGTATGGTTCCTTTCGTAAGATCCCGGCTCAAGCTCAGGTTGAGCAATGCGGCCTTTTTGCTGTACGCCCTCAATGCTTTCGAAGATCGTACCTGGTATGTGACCCTTCATGCGTCTTGAATCCACACGAAGTCTGGTCGGAGGAAGTGCCATATCCTCACCCATTAGATACTTGTGGATTCCTCTTGCGGCACGTCTTCCTGCTCCAACAGCCGCAACCAAAAGCCCTGGTGGTCCAGCACAGTCGCCGCTTGTGAATACGTAAGGGATGGTTGTTTGATGGGTATCAGTATCATTTACAATCGAGCCCCTATTGGTATCAAGCCTTGAAGAGGCAGTTCCCTCTTCATCTGCAAAGGCAGAATTCGTGGTCTGGCCAATGGCCAGGACAAAATTGTCAATAGGCAACACCGTTTCAGAACCTTCAATTGCCACAGGGCTTCGCCGGCCGCTGGCATCAGGTTCCCCAAGTTCATTCTTTATATATTCGATTCCCGTGAGATTTCCCTCATCATCACTGACGAACTTTTTTGGCGTACACAAGGGGATGAATTGGATGCCCTCATGGTGACATGCCTCTACCTCCACCTTGTTTGCAGGCATATCTTTGACTTCCCGGCGGTAGAGGCAATAGACGTTCTCGGCGCCCAGGCGGATACTGGACCTCAAGCAATCCATAGCGACATTGCCGCCACCAATGACGGCCACGTTTTTTCCAATGGGATACGGGTCTCCCAGGCCCTGTTTTCTAAGAAAGACCGTGGCCGGGACAACCCCCTTGACCTTGTCTTCATCAGGTATCCTGGCAGAGGCATGATTCATGGCCCCAATAGTCATGAGAACCGCATCAAATCCGCCTCCCACAAGGGACTCAAGATTAAAATCAACGCCAAACTTCACCCCGGTCTTTACTTCAATACCGCCTAGACCAAGAATGCGATCAATATCTTGATATAGGTTCTCTTTAGGAAGGCGGTATTGGGGAATACCATAGTAGATCATGCCTCCTAACTTGGGCAACCATTCAAAGATCTTTACCTTGTGGCCAAGGCGTCTCAAATAAAAGGCAGCAGTCAAACCACTGGGTCCGCCGCCCACAATGGCTACTTTGTATCCGGTATCAGGGGCCACGGGGATCTTGACCTGGGCGCCTTCATCGAACACCCAGTCTGAGCAAAAGCGCTTCAATTGATTGATGGAAACAGGATCATCAGCCAAGGCCCTGCGACAGGCATCCTCGCATGGATGAGGACAGACTCGGCCACATGAAAGTGGGAATGGATTGCGCTCCATGATCGTAAGGTAAGCCTTGTCGTATTCCTTGTTTTTAATATGGTTGATATATTTGGGAATGTTGATCTCCGCAGGGCAGGTCTGTCGGCAAGGGGCCAGACGATCGGTAACAAGGTTCATATGTAGTATCCGGTCAGACGGTTTGCGCACCTGCATGATCCCCTTGGGACATGCCTTTTCACAGGCCCCGCAGCCTACGCACTTTTCCACGTCAACCACAGGATAACCATCAGGCCCAATCTTAAGGGCGTCAAACAGACATGCCTTCACACAACTCCCAAACCCGAGGCAACCCACATCGCAATCCTTGGCCCCCGCATAAAGCAGGTAGGCAGCCCGGCAATCGTTAACGCCCATATAAGAGAATTTCTCGGGTGCCCGGAATCCGCCCGTACAGGTATTCTCCGATGTGAGCGTCTCTGCCGCACCGGCCTCCATACCCAGAACTGCAGCCACCTTTGCTGCGCCATCGGCGCCCGCTACTATACAGGCGCCCACATCAGCTTTACCACTCACAATCGCCCCAGCACAGGCCCCGCAGCCGGTATACCCGCAACCACCACAGTTGGCGCCTGCCAAACAGTCTGTGACCAGTGCAATGCGCGGATCCTCCCACACATAAAACACCTTGGAGGCAATCCCAAGCAATAGTCCGGAAACTGCCCCTAAACCCATCATGAGAAGTAAGGCTTCTATCATTTTTTCCTCCTAATCCGAATAAACCGGAATTAAGGAATTGCGAATTAGGGAATTGAGGGTATCCATTCTAATTTTAATCTCTTAATTCCTCAATTCCTGAATCCCTAAATTTGTTTAAATCATCCCTTTGAAACCGAGAAACGAAAGGGACATAAATCCAGCTGTAACCAGAGCGATGGAAACATCCTGCAAAGGCCCGGGCACCCTTCCTATGATAATCCGTTCACGCAGGCCTGCAAACAGAATCAGGGCGAGGCCAAAACCGGCCGGGTAGGCTATTGAAGAAATAAGCATCTCCATAAAGTTGTACTCTTCCTTGATATTGATCAGACACACACCCATGACCGCACAGTTGGTCGTGATCAGCGGTAAGAAGATACCCAGCCCTGCATAAAGGGCCGGCATGCTCTTCTTCATGAAGATCTCCACAAACTGAACAAGCGCGGCGATCACCACGATGAATACGATAGTCCTCATATACTCAAGTCCCAACGGTTTTAAGAAAACCGCCTCGAAAATCCAGGTCACAATACCTGCTAAGGCAAGGACAAAGACCACGGCCATGGCCATACCCGTAGCGTTGTCCATGCTTTTGGACGTGCCAAGAAAGGGACAGTTGCCCAGATATTGAATCAGCAATATGTTGTTGACCAGGATGGCGCCTACGGCCAGTAAGATATAATCTCCCATTTGACTACTCCTTAATTAAGGGATTCCTTTTTTTAAGCGGCGAAGCCGCGTCACATAAAATCGTGCAGCGATTCTATTTCCCCACCAGGTTCATGATAGCAAGAACCAGACCCAGGCAGACAAACGCACCAGGGGCTTCAACCATGAACGTAAAAGGCTCAAAGGACGGCCCGAAAAGTTGAATGACAGTATCTGAGAATGGAATGGAGATGGTACCGGCACCAAAGGCCTCACGAATTCCGGCCAAGGCACCCAGGGCAATCGTGAATCCCACTCCAATACCAAGACCGTCTGCTATGGATGCTACAGGGGGGTTCTTGGAGGCAAAGGCCTCGGCACGCCCAAGGATAATACAGTTCACAACGATCAGAGGAATAAAGATACCGAGTTGTAGAAAAAGCGGATAGGCCACTGCCTGCATGACGAGCTCTACCACCACAACAAACGTCGCGATGATGATGATGAAACACGGCACCCTCACCTGGCTGGGTATAATGTTACGCAGCATAGAGACCAGGACATTCGAACACACAAGAACAAAGGTGGCTGCAACCCCCATCCCGACGCCATTTGCCACTGTCTTGGTGACCGCCAACACCGGACAGAGCCCGAGGACAAGCCTGAAAGGCGGAATCTCTTCCCATAACCCCTTGGTAAATTCTTGGACAATTGTTTTGGCCATTATTCTTCTCCCTATTTAGTGTCTATCCAGAAACGGCATCTTTTGTCCCAATACTGCGTTCTCCGCAGGTTTCTATCCTCGACGTAGCACTGCTACGACTGCGGTAGAAACCTTTGTGCGGCCTTGTCTTGTGAGAAAATTTACCATTTCTGGATGGACCCTATTGAGCAAAAGCCTTGGCTTGCTCTACGATCTGTGGCTTCAGTTTGCTATAAAATTCTGCGCTGTCCGTGACACCCTGACACACACCCCTTGATGTTATCGTAGCGCCTGATACCGCGTCTATTTGTCCCCCGTCCGGTTTAACCTTGAAAGGCTCGGTTATGGACAAACCCTTGAACTGCGCCCTGAAGGAC
>JAUWMM010000293.1 GCA_030613145.1 Desulfobacterales bacterium
CCTCCTTTGGATTGCGGAATGCGGATTAAGACAATAGTGATTAAATATTTAGGATTACCCGCTTGCTAAAATAGGGGTGAAGTTTCCCACAGAACCCATTTGAGCGTCAAGCAGTTTTTAGCCCTGCATAGGGAGACACAAAAGCCTTGCATCTCCTGTTGACAAAGAGACTCTATGTATTACGTTAAAGGTTTGTATAATTCTTGCCTATACAGTGAGCCCATGATTGAAGTTGATCGTTTGACCAAATATTTTGGCCCTGTTCCAGCCGTAGTGGATGTCTCATTTCGGGTGGAAAAAGGAGAAATCATCGGATTTCTCGGCCCCAACGGTGCCGGTAAAACAACAACGCTTCGAATGCTCAATGGGTTTTTCCCACCCACTTCCGGCTCTGCGCGTATCAACGGCCTGGATGTCTTTGACCGCTCTCTAGATATCCGGAATCGACTCGGGTACCTCCCCGAACACGTTCCCCTGTACAAAGAGATGAGAACCGAGGCCTATCTCAGGTTCGTAGCCGAGGTTAAAGGCGTGCCTGCGGGGCGGCGCAACAGTGAGGTGGACCGTGTCACAGAACAATGCGGGCTGCAATCCGTGCGCAAGAAGTTTTTAGGTAAGATGTCTAAGGGATTTCAACAAAGGGTTGGCATTGCCCAGGCCATTTTGAATGATCCCGATGTCTTGATCCTGGATGAGCCCACGATCGGCCTTGACCCCAAACAGATGATAGAAATCCGGGAGTTGATAAAGGGTTTTGCCGGACACAAGACTGTCATCCTGAGCAGTCACATCCTTCCCGAGGTAAGTATGATCTGTAAAAGGGTTGTGATCATCAATGAGGGACGAATCGTGGCCGAAGATACCCCTGAAGGACTGACCGGCAAGGATAAAACAAAGGTCGTTTTGGAGATAAAGGCACCCCAGGCTGAGGTCCAGGCAAATCTTCGTGCCTTGCCAGGCGTTGCTGCCGTTTCTGTTGAAGCCCAATCTGGAGACCACACAGGCCGTTACGTGGTAGAGATGGTGCAGGGCAAGGATGTTCGAGATGCCATAGCTCAATCGATCGTGGCTGCCGGATGGTCGCTCCTTGAAATGCACACGCTCCGACTGAGTCTGGAAGATATTTTTATCCGTCTTGTAACCGAGGAACAAGTAAGGGAGTGAGCCGATTGCGGATTTTGGATTGCAGATTCAAAAGAAGGTGAAACAGGCGATAGAACCATGAAAACTTTTTATGCCATTTTGAAGCGGGAACTATACGTATATTTTTCGTCCCCCATCGCTTATGTGGTGGTGACTATTTTTCTGCTTCTCTCCGGTTATTTTTTTTACAGTGCCTTTGCCTATTTCAGCATGGTCAGCATGCAGGCAATGAGGATGCCGGGGGTTGGCGGGATCAATGTAACAGAGATGGTGTTGCTTCCCACTTTAGGAAATATGAGTGTGATCATGCTCTTGATGATGCCCCTTTTGACCATGCGCCTTTTTGCCGAAGAGAAAAAGGCGGGTACTCTGGAATTGATGTTGAGCTATCCTGTCCGTGAAACCGAACTGCTGTTCGGAAAGTTTACCGCATGTATTGTGGTCTTTTTTATCATGCTTGTCCCGACCTTCCTCTATCCTTTGTTTGTGTGGTTTTACGCTGAACCGGACATCGGTCCGATATTAACAGGTTATCTGGGCCTTTTCCTCATGGGGACGGCCTTTATCGCCCTGGGAATTATGGTGTCTTCTGCTACAGAAAACCAGATAATAGCTGCGGCTATTTCCTTTGGAGCGATACTGATGTTTTGGCTGATCGGCTGGTCTGAGGCCTTTGTAGGGCCTGTTTTGGGAAAGGTCCTTTCTCATATTTCGCTGCTTGAACACTTTGAAACCTTTTCAAGGGGTGTGATAGATACCCGTGACATTATCTATTATATCAACTTTAACATATTGTTTCTTTTTATGACCATGCGATCTCTGGAGTCGAAAAGATGGCGGGGATAGACCGAGCAAGACTTTTCACAGGCCTGGGATATACGGGGTTCATTATCATTGTGGTTACGGCCATAGCTTATGGCATGGTACCTGCCGCACAAAAGTATATCTGGGTCGGATGGATAGTAGGTCTTGGGTGTCTAATTGCTTATGTGATCGGCAGTTATAACACCGTCCGAGACTATTTCAAGAGGCGATCAACCCGACATGGGGCCAGTGCCCTCATACTGATCTTGCTTGTTTTGGGCATCCTGGTCTTTGTGGAGGCCATTTCCGCCAGACACAGCATGCGGTTTGACCTGACAGCCGGCAAGAGATTCACCCTTTCAGAACAGACATTAAGGATATTGAAGAACTTGGAAAAGCCGGTGCGTGTAACAGCCTTTTACCAGGAGGCATCACCACAGGCCGAAGAGGCCGAGGACCTACTTGACCAGTATGCCTATGCCTCACCTAAGTTCTCTTTCGAGTTTGTAGATCCTGATCGGTTTCCGGGAAAGGCCAGGCGTTACAATATTACTGCTTACGACACCCTGATGCTGGAGACAGACACCCGTGAGGAGAAGATAACCAAGATCACCGAGCAAGAACTGACCAACGCCCTCTTGCGAGTGACGCGGAAAGGGGAAAAGGTCATTTACTTTGCGACCGGACATGATGAAAAATCTACTGAGAACTATGGGAAAGACGGTTACAGCAGTGTAAAGAAGGCTGTAGAGGACCAGAACTATATGGTGATGGACCTTCTTCTGATGCGAGCCGAGGAGGTGCCGGCAGACGCCTCGGTGCTCATCATTGCAGGCCCTGAGAAAGCCCTCTTCCCGGAAGAAGTCTCCACTTTAAAGCGCTTTGTTGATCAGGGAGGACATCTTTTGATCCTCATCGATCCGGAAACTGATACCGGCCTGGGAGAGTTTTTGAAATCATTCGGCATTCAAGTGGGCCAAGATATCATCGTGGATAAGCTGAGCAGGCTTTTTGGAGCCGATTATCTGACCCCCATTGTCTCCGAGTATGCCGGTTACCATCCCATCACCGAGAATTTCGGGACAGCATCTTTCTTTCCACTTGCCAGATCTATCAGCGTAGCAAAGGGCGTGCCCCAGCATGTGCAGAATACAGAACTGGCCAAGACAGGACCAAGCAGCTGGGCTGAGACCGATCTTGCAATGCTAAGGCAAGGGAAGGCTTTTTTTGACAGCCTGAAGGATACCATGGGTCCGATTCCCGTGGCCATGGTCTCGACCATACAGCACGAAACCGAGGAAG
>JAUWMM010000276.1 GCA_030613145.1 Desulfobacterales bacterium
AGAAAGATCAGAAACATGGCCATGATACACTGCGTGGGCAGCAGGCATATCCCGGGCGTTCACGAAGCAGATGAGGCTGGGCATCTGAATGAATACTGCTCCCGAACGTGCTGCTCGGCAACGCTGCATGCCGCTAACACGATCCGTGAGGCACATCCCGCTACACGGGTCTTCGATTTCTATCGCGATATCCGGACATACGGCCGCGGGCACGAGGAACTGTATGAAAGCGCCTCCAATAATAAGGTCACGTTTTTCCGTTTTGAGGCTCAGGATGCCCCCGTGGTTACTAAAAACACGGGATCAGGCGACCAGCCATTGCGTATACCGGGTAAAGACGGCCTGACCTTTGATGAGGAGATTGAGGTCCCGGTGGATCTTGTAGTGCTTGCCGTTGGAATGGAACCGAACAATGTATCGGATTTGGTTTCTATGATGAAGCTCCCTGTGGGAGTTGATCAATTCCTCTTAGAGGTACATCCCAAGTTGCGGCCCGTGGAGATCGCCGTATCCGGTATTTTATTGGCCGGCACCTGTCAGGCGCCCTTTGACATTGGAGAGGCATGTGCTGCGGCATCAGGGGCTGCGGTCAAGGCATCTGCCACATTAGCCCGGGGCTATGTGGAACTGGATCCCTTTGTTGCGGAGGTTGATCTCCAAAAATGTAACGGAACCGGCGCCTGTGTGGAGGCCTGCCTGCACGAGGGGGCGATTACCATGGTGGAAATGGAAGTAAACGGCGAAAAGGTCACGCGTGCCCAGGTGAACCCGGCCATCTGTGTTGGAGGGGGCTCTTGTGTGGCAGCCTGCCCCGGAAATGCCATCAACATCAAGGGGTGGACCTTGAAACAGTATGAAGACATGGTGGACCTGATCGTTTCAGACCAGGTTTTGTAGATTTCGGATTTTAGATTTCGGATTCAGGACCGAACATAGTTTAGGCCTAAATCAAGGTGACTCAATAAATAGTCAATATTCAATAGTCAATATTCAATCCAAAGAGGTGTTCCCATGGGCCAGACAGAAGAGGAAAAGAAGGCGCAAAAAGAGGCCATGAAGGAGCTGCGCAAGAGCAGAAAGCAGTTTATTAAGTCGTCAGCGCTTAGGTTGAAAGAACAGAATAAAACAATCAAGGCTATCAAAGAACAGATTAAGGATGACCCAAAGACGGTTCCCGAGATCTCACAAGCTGCCGGAATCCCGTCATCTGAAGTCTTGTGGTACATTGCCACCATGAAGAAATTCGGTCAGGTTCTTGAGGCGGAGCAGGATGATAGCTACTTTCGATACGAGTTGGCTGACAGCGGAGGAGAAGAGTCTTGAAAATTGAAACTCGAAACTTGATAACCCGGGACAGTGACAACAGACGCCCTGATTTTCAAATTTCAAGTATTCAGCATCCCCGCTTAAAAACGGGATCTTCGACCAGCATCCAGCATCCAGTATCCAGTATCAAGTATCCAGTATCACTATAAAGGGGGGGATAGAGAATGACCCAGGTATATCCCGAATTTGCTGAGGAGTTAGAGCGTTTCGGCATAGACACGACCATGGATTGCTTTAACTGTGGGACATGCGCCGCAATATGCCCGCTCATATATGAGCATTTTCCGAGAAAGATGATTCGGTACGCCCAGATTGGAGCAAAGGACCGAATCCTCGAAAACTATGAGGATCTTTGGCGCTGTCTGCACTGCGGACTCTGCATTCAAACCTGTCCAAGGGAGGCTGACCCCGGAGATCTTATCTTGGGGCTAAGACGATTTGTGGTGGATAATTGGAGGAGGTCTTAAGATGTATAACCCGAAGAATATCATCGATGTCCTTGCGGACAATATCAGAAAGACGCGCAATCCCTTTGGGGCCGGGAATTCCACCATGAACAAGTGGTGGAAAAAGACTCCTCTTCGCACGGAAGGGGACGCCATGCTTTATACGGGGCTCATGTACCAGTTGATGCCCTACATCAACAAGACCACGCATCAGATTGAGCGTTTTGAGGACACCGCCATAGCAAATTATGTGGGCTACCAGAAATACGTCCCAAAGCTCCTCGTTAAGTCTGCCTTTGCGTTCATGCCGGTCAGGAAGGACAAAAAGAGATATAATAATATCCTGAAAAACATCGTCAAGCTCTTGGACAAGTCTCATGTTGATTTCTTTTATAAACCTAAACTGGACTTCTACAGTGGCATATTGCTTTATGACCTCGGCGACAACGAGGGCTTTATAGAGCATGCCAAGTTCGTTGCCGGAAAGTTAAAAGAAATGGGGATTAAAAAACTTATCACGGTGGATCCCCATACCACCTACGCCCTGAAGGTGCTCTACCCCAAGTACACCGGCATCAGTTTTGATGTTAAAACCTACTTTGAACTGATCAATTTTGAAGCGCAGGATGAGGGAAGGCAGATCACCCTTCACGACCCCTGTTTTTATGGAAGATATTTAGAGCTCTCAGACGTGCCAAGAAAAATCTTCGACAGGTTCGGCATTGAAAACATAGACGTGAGAAACTCCGGAAAGTTTACCAGTTGCTGTGGAGGGCCGGCGGAATCTATCTCCCCTGCCCTGACCAAAGAGATTCTTACGAAGAGATATGCGCACCTGCAGGAGACGGGCAAACCGCTCGTTGCCATGTGCCCTGTATGCCTTGGGAATCTTATAAAGATCGGCGCTGATGTTGAGGATCTATCCGAATTTCTTGGGCATTATGCCTGATCCTGTCTTCCAAAACCTATAGCTCCATTATAATAGAATGCCCCCCACCCTGCGTCCTCCCCTCTTGGGGAAGCGTACCGGGTGAGGGGCTTTTAAACATCCAACCAATTTTCAAATATCACATCATAGGGAGGAAAAGATGGCAGAACAAGAAAAGATCGTTTATATCTCGACAAACGGGGCGGAAAACCCGGAAAAGGCAAGTCTACCATTCGTCCTGGCAAATGCGGCAATGGTTATGGAAGTTGAAACATTGGTCGTTCTTCAGGGCCCGGCGGTTTTTTTGGCCAAGAAGGGGTGTCTGCAACATGTGCATGCGGCGGGGTTTGCCCCTTTAAAGGAACTCGTGGACGCTTTCTTTGAGCAGGACGGCAAGCTGGCAGTATGCGTCCCGTGCATCCAGGAGAGGAAAATAGATGTGGCAGACCTGATTGAAAATGCCGAACCCATGGCAGGGGGCGCCTTAACAGAAGAGATCCTTTCCGCCAACGCAACACTGGTCTATTAGCCGGAAATTGCGTCCCTATGCAGATTTCGGCATGGGGTTTTTACATATCGGAGTTATTGTGGCCCCCTAAGAAGTATGGTGGGCAAATCTACTAACACCAAAATGGAGGACAAAAAATGAACAAAAAGAGATGGGCATTAGGGATCAACATCTTGGCAGTAATGGTCTTTTCCTTTTCTCTCTTTCTTGCTGATTATGCCATAGCCGCTCAGGAAAGCGCCGTGGTTCAGATCAAGG
>JAUWMM010000214.1 GCA_030613145.1 Desulfobacterales bacterium
AAATCCGAATATCAAATGTCCAAATGTTCTAACCTGCTCGGGCGGTTTTAACCGTGATATAGAATGTGAGAATTTCTTATCGCTTTTAGGTTTTGAATTTTTGTCATTCGATATTGTTTCGGATTTCGGGTTTCGGATTTCGGATTTAGATTTCTGAACATATGAAAAAACTTTCTGCCAAAAAAACACGAATTTCATTACTAACGAACAACAAACTCACTTGACGACCGCCCCCTCGCCTCCTGACGACACTGCACGAGCGTATCGTGCCATGTATCCCTTAGATATCTTGATCCTAGGCGGGCGCCATCTTGAAAGTCTTGCCTCAATCTCCTTTTCCGAAACCTTTAAGGTGATACGCTTTCGGGGAATATCGATGGCTATGCGGTCTCCATCCTCAACAACGGCAATGGGCCCGCCCTCCATGGCCTCGGGTGAAACGTGCCCTATAGCAGCCCCGCGGGTTCCGCCTGAAAACCTGCCATCAGTGATTAAGGCCACATCCACATCAAGCCCCATACCGGCAATGGCGGATGTTGGTACCAGCATCTCCCGCATCCCAGGCCCACCCTTGGGTCCTTCATAGCGGATAACCACCACATCCCCCTTCTTTATCCTGCCGGCCATGATGGCAGAGGTGGCCTCTTCCTCGCTGGCAAACACGCATGCCGGACCCTCGTGGCGGAGCATCCGCCGCACCACAGCCGATTGCTTCACCACACTCCCTGAAGCAGCCAGGTTACCAAACAGCACCGCAAGCCCCCCTTGCCTGTGGTATGGTCTTTCCAGGGGACGAATGACGCTTTTGTCTCTGATTCGGCTATCTTTAATGTTCTCTTTGACCTGTCTACCTGTGACCGTGGGGCAACCGGTATGGATCAACCCTTTGCGGGAAAGTTCCTTCATCACAGCACTCACACCGCCTGCCTGGTCAAGATCCTCTATGTGATGTCTTCCTGCCGGACTAAGATTACAAAGGTGAGGAGTCTTCTCGCTCACGCGATTGAAGGCATCAAGATCGATTCTAACGCCGGCCTCTTTTGCAATGGCCATCAAGTGCAGAACCGTATTCGTAGAACACCCCAGGGCCATATCTACTGCCATGGCATTTGCAAACGCCTTGTCCGTCATGATTTTTCGGGGAGTCATTCTCTTTTTTAAGAGCATCATGATCTTCATCCCAGCCTGTTTGGCCAGGCGCGTGCGAGCGGCCATGACCGCCGGAATCGTCCCGTTTCCAGGAAGACCCATCCCGATGGCCTCGGTTAAACAATTCATGGAATTGGCTGTAAACATACCGGCGCATGAGCCGCATGTGGGACATGCAGTGTCTTCTATATCCGCCAGCTCCGCTTCACCGATCTTACCTGATCTGAAAGCACCTACCCCTTCAAAGACACTCACAAGGTCTATCTTTTTCCCGTCATGGGTGCCGGCCAGCATGGGCCCGCCGCTGACCACAATAGTCGGAAGGTTCAGCCGCACTGAAGCCATAAGCATGCCAGGCACTATCTTGTCGCAGTTTGTGACCATCACCATGGCATCAAAGGCATGGGCAATGGCCATTACCTCGATAGAGTCCGCAATCAGCTCCCGGCTTGCAAGCGAGTATTTCATCCCTATGTGGTTCATGGCGATCCCGTCGCAAATGCCAATGGTGCCAAAGGCGATGGGTGTGCCGCCACCCATGTAGACACCCGCCTTCACCGCATTGACGATTCGATCCAGTTCCACGTGTCCTGGTATGATATCGTTGGCCGAATTGGCAATCCCTACCAGGGGTCTCCTCAATTCTTCATTTGTGTACCCCATGGCCTTAAACAGGGAACGATGGGGAGCGCGCTCTATACCGGATTTTACGCTATCGCTTTTCATTCATATCCTCTGTGTTTGTTATTTGTTATCCGGAATTCGTGAATCGTGAATCGGAAAATGTCAGTAGTCAGTGGTCTTGAAAAATAGCGACGGACAACAGACAATACACAACCGACAAATAACGAATAACAAATAACGATTCCCGACTCAAGTGTGCGAAAGTTTGTACTGAAAGCTGTCCTCCAAGGCCTCCCAGCTTGCCCCAATAATATCTGGAGAAACCCCGATGGTGCTCCATACTCGCTTTTGGTCACGGGATTCTATAAAAACCTTAACACGTGCTCCTGTTCCGTCGCGACCTTCAATTACTCGCACCTTAAAATCGACAAGGTGCATTTTTTCTAAGTCCACCAGAAAGAACTTGTTCAGGGCCTTTCTCAAGGCATTATCCAGCGCGTTGACAGGGCCGGTTCCCTCTGCCGCCGTGATCTCTTGTTGATCCCCCACGGAGATCTTGATGGTGGCGTATGCCCTGCACGGAAGATCCTTCTCCTTTTCAATGGCCACCCGGAATGATTCCAATTGAAATAGCGGTTTGAATTGCCCGCTGAGCCTTTTCAACAGGAGTTCAAAAGAGCCTTCCGCTGCATCAAACTGATACCCTTCGTGCTCCAATCGCTTTATCTCGTTGGCGATTCCCCGGCTGTCAAATCCATCTCCTCCGAGCTCGACCCCAAGTTCCCTGGCCTTGTAATCCACATTGCTCTTGCCGGAAAGGTCGGACATAAGCACACGGCGCTCATTTCCAATTACCTCTGGTTCCATGTGTTCGTAAGCCTTGGGCGTCTTCATGATGGCATTGACATGGATGCCTCCCTTATGGGCAAAGGCGCTTATTCCCACAAAAGGGCGCCCGTTAAACGGGGTCATGTTGGCCACCTCGCTGACGTAGCGCGACAGTTCCGTGAGACGCAGGAGATCCTCCTCGCTCATACATGTCAGCCCCATCTTTAGCTGGAGGTTAGGAATGACTGAGGTCAAATCAGCGTTGCCGCTTCGCTCGCCGTACCCGTTTATGGTTCCCTGAACCATCACAGCACCGGCGCGGACCGCCACCAGAGTGTTTGCTACTGCAAGACCGCAGTCGTTGTGGGTATGAATTCCCACTTTTACCGGAATACGTGGACATATCCTTTCCATAATCTCCTGTATCTCAAAAGGGAGTGTCCCTCCGTTTGTATCACACAGCACGATCACATCGGCTCCACCTGAAACAGCGGCCTCTATTGTCTTCATGGCATAGTCCGGATTGTTCTTGTAGCCATCAAAGAAATGTTCGGCGTCATAAATGACTTCCCGGCCCTGAGAATAAAGATGGGCCACGCTGTCCTCAATCATGGCCAGGTTCTCATCAAGAGTAGTGACTAGAACCTTCTTGACGTGGAGATCCCAACTCTTGCCAAAGATGGTCACTGCAGGTGTTTCGGATTGAAGAAGGGCTATGAGGTTTGGATCTTCTTCAGGGCGCGTATTCTGTCGTCTCGTACTCCCAAAAGCTGCAAGGCACGCATGCTTAAAGGATACCTTTTTGGCAAGTTCAAAAAAATGCACATCTCTGGGATTGGAACCCGGCCACCCCCCCTCGATGTAATGTATACCCATGTCATCGAGTCTTTGGGCGATCCGGAGTTTGTCTTCAGCAGAAAAATTGATCTTTTCTCCCTGCGAACCATCCCTAAGAGTTGTATCATAGACTATTATTGATTCCATAGCGTAAATCTCCAAAACAAGAGTTCTATTTGAAAAGGATATATTGCTTTATCACGAAAATCCGAAGACAACAAAGGGAAAAGGTCATGAAGGTCTGTATATATGCCATACGGCTACGTTCAAGTACTTCAAAACATAGCCCTTGGGATCTATAATGACCCTGCATCTTTTCGTGATTTCATACATTCGTGTTTTCGTGGTAAAGTGTTAAAAGGTTCATAAGAGAATTCTAACGACTACAGCCGACTTAGGGCTCGCCCTAAAGCAAAAAAAAATCCGTTATCAGGAAGCCTGGTAACGGATTTTTGAGCGGGTGTATTTCCAACAACTTAAGCCATTACCAAGCCTCCAGCCGGTAGCAGGGATATTATAATCCCTACTACTACAAGAATTGTCTCGACGGTGCTCGTCATGGCCCGATCTTTGATCATTATAAATCCCATCACGTGAAATATGTACTAATAAATAATAAATTGACAGTACCTTGTCAACTCTTTTTCTTGAGCATTGTCATAAATCTAAAATCTCTACCAACACTCATGCATTATCAGCCTAGTTATCCAGTCAATAGCAAAGGGTGATGGCAAGTTTTCTCATTAGCCGGCTACTTAGGGCTTGCGCAATCTACAAAAAGCAATGACAAAAAAACTAACACGGACCACCGACATTACCAAATTAAAAAGGGGTTAGCCTATATAGGCTAACCCCTTAACCACGGTGGCGGGGACGACGAGACTCGAACTCGCGACCTCCGGCGTGACAGGCCGGCGTTCTAACCAAACTGAACTACGCCCCCGGAATCGGTATGGCGATGGTAGGCGGAACAGGGCTTGAACCTGTGACCCCCGGCTTGTAAGGCCGATGCTCTCCCAACTGAGCTACCCGCCCAAAAAAATTCTTTTATCCGGAAAAACCTGTGAACCCTGAACCTGTGA
>JAUWMM010000299.1 GCA_030613145.1 Desulfobacterales bacterium
CTTTGAACCCATGACCGCGCCGATGCCTGCACCACCAACGGACAAGAGCCCGTTGTTAACGATGTTAGCTAATGGCACTAATTTCTCACCGGCAGGACCTATAGAAACCAGATATGTCTCCCGGGCCGCCCAGTTGTCGGTGAGATTCTTCTTGAAGACTTCCTCTGTTTCAGAAGTGGTGCGGCCCCAATATTCAAGACCTGGCTGGATGCTGATTTTATCGTCCATTATGGACAGAATGGCCGGGTGTTCAGCCCTTCCTTCAACAATGATCATGTCAAACCCGGCAAATTTGAGTTCCGCGCCAAAATGCCCCCGCATCTTTGCGCAGGTGATGGTTCCGGACAGTGCGCTCTTTGTGACTACATTACACGAGGCACCGGTGACGGCGCCAGTGCCCACCATCGGGCCGGAAACAAAAATCAACTTGTTTTCCTGCCCGAGGGGGTCAGTCTGCGGGTCTACTTCGTCTAAGTAAACCTTGACCCCAAGACCACGTCCGCCCAGGAATTTATCAAGCAGACCAGGGTCAATCTCCTCAATACGATGTTTGCCTTCGGTCAGATTGACCCGAAGGCAACGACCGGTCCGCCCGTACATAAAATAACCTCATTAGTCGTCTCTATGAATTAAGTACTTCACAAACAAACCGGGTTCATAACACACTCTGGTGCAAGAATTAAGCAGATACCGGATGCTGGTCAAGCAGCGCCCCTGAGCCACTCTACGGTTTTATCTTTCAGGGCCTGATCATAGCCAAACGCTACGCATGCCGTGCGGCAGCATCCGCAGCCAATACATTTGTCAGTATCCACATATATAGAGCCCTGCTGGTCTATGATTGCATGCACAGCGCATACAGGTTCGGCAAAACAGGACTTGCAGTTGTGCCTACATATAATGTTCAACATAATTATCGTCTCCTTTTATCCCAAAATCTTTTCCACCTCTTCAGCATCACTCTCCATGACGTAGGTGATTCCGGACACCTCTGCTGCATCTCGGGTAAGCGCTATCAGATCATTGCGATCAATGTATTTGAGGGCAAACTTTCGAGCTCCTGCCATGAACTGCTGTAGACCCTGTTTCATTCTGTCGATGTAAGAATACATGCCAATCGCCCCTGGAGGGAGTTTCGCAAAATCGTTTCCGAATCGATCCTTGAGTTCCGCACCTACAGCAAACAGTTTCTCAAATCCTTCGCTTGGGTCTTCACCTTCGTCTTCCATCTTTTGCGTCATCAGTCGACCATGGGTCTTTCCCACCATGGCTGCTGTCAAGACTGCCCTTCCAAGGCAAATCGCCTTCACATAGGGGGCTCCCAGGGCAATTGCCTTGAATATATGGTCTTCAAGAGAAAGCCCGCCGGCTATGGCAATCGGTGGAATATATGCTCCCCTTGCCCTTAATTTCTCACACATCTGATAGGTCAGACACTCCAGTTGTACCGTGGGGACGCCCCACTCGTTCATCATGCGCCAGGGACTCATGCCAGTGCCTCCGCCGGCTCCGTCTATAGTCAATAGATCAATCTTGGCATCGGAGGAATACTTAATGGCCCTGGCAAGATCAGCCGGCCGATAGGCCCCGGTCTTTAACGTGACATATTTTGCGCCCACACCTCTAAGGTGCTCCACTGACTTATGGAAAGCATCTTCATCGACCATCCCAAGACGGGAATGGCGCTCAAATTCCGAAATGCCGCCGGCTTTAAATGCCCTCTGCACAGCGGGATTGGTGGGATCCGGAAGCACGATATAACCCCGTTCCTTTAACTGAAGGGCCCGCTCTATGGAAGGGAGTTTTACCTCGCCTCCAATGTCTTTTGCACCCTGGCCCCACTTGAGTTCAAAAATCTCAACACCAAGCTTTTGAATTACGTATTCCGGTACGCCCAACTTGGTATCTTCTACATTGGCCTGGACGATGATCCCTCCTGTGCCGTCATACCAATCCTTAAAGTCATTTACTCTGCGTTCCATTTCAGGAGACTTGGATATTTTCCCGTTACTAAACTCCGCCTGTGGATCCATACCGCAGATGTTTTCCCCTGCTACAACTATTACCCCGGATATGGCTGCTCCCACTGCCACTTCCGTCCAGTTAATCCGTGCAATATCAGTGGATCCCACGGCACCTGTGAAAACGGGAAAATTAAGCTTGATGCTCCCGTCGGCACCGAGTTCCGTGGTGGTGTCCACAGCCGGAAATGTGGCCTTGTCCGGATCGGCCTCCACCCCCACGGCTCCAACTGCCGTACCCTGAATATTGAAATGTGAGAAGTCCACAGGATAATCCTTTTCAGAGCCGGCCGTAATCTTGCCAAAGGGGATCGGATAGATGACCTCTCTCCCCTTCAGTGCTGAACGCCCGATTTCACACGGGCCTTCACACCCGTCCACGCATGTGACACAGATGCCGGAACCCGGTGCGGGGTCGACCCTGGTAGTCGTTAAGGTAGCTGCGCTTCGATTCGGTTTACTAAATGACATAACCCTTTCCTCCTTCACTCATTTTTTGACAAAAAAAAGCCCAACTATCCTCTTGGGCCTCTTGGGTCGCTTGGGACAGTTGGACATCGTTGTCGTCGTTTGAAAGATACGCCATTGTACCTCACAAACCTATTTGAGGCATATTAGAAAACCCTTCCCGTGTCAAGATCTTTGTTAATCTGTAACATTTTACGTTAAGCTTTATGTTCCTTCGGTTAAAACAATCGCTTCGGAGATTTCTCTCATCGATTTTCGAGTATCCATACCTCGTTTTTGAATCCACCGATAGGCTTCGGTTCCTGACAGGCCCCGCTGCGTCATTAATATGTCTTTGGCACGTTCGATAAGCTTTCTTGATTCCAACTCTTCCTGAATCACTTTGGTTTCTACCATCAATTCAGTATTCTCTATGGCCACGGCCGCCTCATTCGCCACGGTGGTCAACACATTCTTTTCAGTTTCCGTAAATTCATGAAGATATGATGTATAGCAGTTAACCACGCCAATAACCCTGTCCTTGACCACCATGGGCACGCTCAGCATAGAAACAAGCCCCTCTTTTCTGGCCAGGTCCTTTTCCTTATACTCAGGCTCTTCAAGTACATTTAGAACTGCTCTGGAATTCTGCGTAAGAGCAACCTGCCCCACAATCCCCTCCCCCATCTTCAGTGAGCGCTCTTTCAGAT
>JAUWMM010000076.1 GCA_030613145.1 Desulfobacterales bacterium
CCGTTGCGTTGCCTAAAGGCACAGGATATCTCAAACCTTTATTGTGCAGGACGGTGTATTTCGGTATCCCACGAGGCGTTAGGGTCCACCCGCGTTATGGGAACATGTATTTCGATAGGCGAACAGGCCGGTCGTGAGGCTGCAAAATCGTAATATCAATTGTCAGTCAATGACATTAACTTAAGGCCCGTTGCTTTAAAGTCCCCCTTTGTTAAAGGGGGATTTAGGGGGATTTTCAATCTCTTCCGAGAAATCCCCCCCGCCCCCCTTTAAAAAAGGGGGAGATTTTGAGCTTAAGTTAATGACATTGAATTGTCAGTAACACTTTACGTGTCTGAAAAAGGGCGATTTTGCGAACGACATTGAGTAATTTTGGAGAAAGATTCATGAATCCCAAAATGGCTCACAGGAGTGAGTAAGAGCGGACCTTTTTCAAAAAGTTAAACCCTTACAATTTTCAGTTGCATATTGAAGCGGAATAATTGCAACGGACGACGAACAACAAAAAACCGACAATAAAGAGCTGGATAGATGCGCATTCTACTGGTCAAACCACATCCTGAACTTCTGGTTGCCCGCCGGCTTCAAGAGGGGTTTCTGCACCTTGAACCGCTGGAGTTGGAAATCGTTGCCGGGGGCGTCCCAAAAGACGATGACGTCACCATCCTGGATCTGAGCGTGGAGCGGCATCCCTTTGAAATGTTTCAAGAACAACTGCGCCAATTGTCACCTGATATGGTTGGATTTACGGCTTACAGTACGAATGTGTCCGTGGTTAAAAAGCTTACAGCAATGGCTAAGACTTATAACCGGGCCATTGTTACCGTGGTAGGAGGCATACATGCGACCCTTTTGCCAGGTGATTATGCTGTTGATGGTATTGATGTTATCGTCCGGGGTGAAGGGGGCACAGTCTTAAGGGAACTGGTCGATCGGTTTAAAAGGGGTAAACCGCTTTTTTATGAGGATCGAGCTCTGTCTCGGCAGGATCCGGAATTTGAGCGAAAAGCTGCGCTGCCGCCGCCGGTCTATCCTCAGGTGGATAAAATTCCTTTACCGCGCAGGGATCTGGTGCAGAGGTCGAAGTATTTTTGCATCCGCACGTCAAGTCCTACCCGGAGGCTGGACACATTATTTCCGCAGGTTGCCAGCCTTCGTTCGTCTATCGGATGTCCTTTTTCCTGTTCTTTTTGTGTGGTTCCGCACCTTATGCATGGCAAATACCTTCAGCGGAGCGCGGAGAAAGTCGTTGATGAAATAGAAGCCATTTCAGAAGACCACATCTATTTTGTGGATGACGAAATGTTCGTGAATCCCTCGCGGGTGACCCGCATTGCTGAACTGTTGCTGGAGCGTGGCATAAAGAAATACTATATCAGTTGGGCAAGAAGCGATACCATCGTGAAACATCCCCAGGTTTTCAGATTGTGGAAGCAGGCAGGGTTGAATGTCGTCTATGTGGGCCTTGAATCAATGGATGAGACCCGTTTGGATGAATATGATAAGCGCACCGGGGTTGAAATAAACCGGAAAGCCGTTGCCCTTCTTAGACAGATTGGAATCGTACTGCATGCAGCTTTTATTGTTCATCCTAGTTTTGCCGTGGAGGATTTCCGGCGTCTGGAAAAGGAAGTGATAAACATCTGCCCGGCGGAGGTAAGTTTTACGGTTCTTTCTCCCTCGCCGGGGACCCAATTCTGGCATGAGCATAAACACGAATTCATCTGTGATCCCTATCGATTTTATGATTGTATGCATTCGATTCTTCCAACCCGCCTGCCGCTTAAACGCTTCTATCAGCATTTTGCCCGGTTGACCAGTCTTGCCTTGCGCGGAAATCCACTGAGGGTGCACAGAATAAGGGTACCATTTCGGCATCTTGTCCGGGCAATTGTCCAGGGGACAATGTATATTAGAGCCTTGCAAAGAATCTACCAGGACTATCTGCCGGAGAGACATTCATGAATATTGTCCATATAATGAAGCAAGAGACAGCCAATTGCCTTGAAAAAACAGCAGTCATTGAGGCAGACCGGCAGATCTCTTATCAAGGCCTCTTTGACGCGACAGACGACCTTGCCACCGAACTGAAGGCCTGTGGCGTTAGGCCATCTGAACGGGTAGCAATATTTTGTGGAGACAGTATTGAATATGTCATTATCAGTCTGGCTGTCTTGTCCGTGGGAGCAGCTATTGTGCCAATATCTCCATCTCTTTCTGGTGATGAACTAGATGCGGTGCTGGAGCGGATCGATGTGAATTTTCTTGTTTTTGACAAAGCGGTCTATTCCCGGGACAATGCGCTTCCGGTTGTTTTCGGCAGCTTCTGTGAAAAAGAGTTATTCCTCTATCGTCGTACAGCGCGAGAACAACTTCCAGCAGGCTATTACACTTTGAATCCCGCATTTATCCGCTTTTCATCCGGTACGACCGGTGCCAGCAAAGGTGTGGTGATTTCCCATGAGTCTGTTATTGATAGAACGGACGCTGCGGACAAAGTTCTGAATATGACTTCCAATGACGTGGTGATATGGGTTCTTTCCATGAGCTTCCACTTTGTGGTCACCATTCTTCTTTTCCTGCGGCGGGCGGCAACCATTGTCCTGTGTGGCGGTGCATTTCCAGAATCTCTGCAAAACGGACTCATTCGTCACAAGGGCACCTTTTTATACGCCTCCCCCTTTCATTATCATGTTTTGACTAATTCGGACATTGTTTCGCCTGATATGCTGTCCGGTGTCCGGCTTGCGGTCTCTACAGCAATCAACTTGCCGGTGTCTGGAGCACGCGATTTTTATGAAAAATTTGCCTTTGAGCTGACTGAAGCATATGGCATCATTGAAGTGGGTCTGCCGTTTGTCAATTCTTCCCAAAACACTGCAAAACGTGGTTCTGTAGGAAGGATCCTGCCTGACTACGAGGTTAAAATCGTAAATGCCGACGCCGAAGGCATTGGTGAGATCTATGTTAGAGGCAAGGGAATGTTTGACGCCTATTTTTCGCCATGGCAAGAGCGGCAGCAGGCACTGCCGGATGGATGGTTTCACACCGGCGATTTAGGCAGACTCGACAAAGACGGTTTTCTTTTTCTCGTGGGCAGGGAGAAGAATATCATCAATTTCACCGGGATGAAGATTTTCCCCTACGAGGTGGAGTCCGTTCTTAATCAGCATCCCGCTATTAAGGAGTCCCTGGTATATGGCGTTGACCATCCTCAGTATGGTGAACTTCCCTGTGCCAAGATCGTTCTACGGGATGAAATAAAGGCAGATTTTGATATTTATGAAATGCGCAGGTTTTGTTACCAGTATTTAGCGCCGTATAAGGTCCCTAAAGAATTTCACAGTGTGCCACGGCTGGATAAAACAGAAAGCGGTAAGCTCAGGCGCTGGTAGTTATTCACCACATTTAATGGGCCAACCCCTGAAAATGCCGGATAGAGAACCACTGATAAATATTGTTATACACGACGACACAAATAGTTGCGCATTGAACGCGTCGTTGTGCTCGTTCCTTTCGTAGGGGCGGCCCGCCCTGGCGCGACAAGACTTTGAGAATCTCGCCAGGTGGCAACCCCGGTCTGGGCCAGGGGGTTTATCCCCGCCCGAGAAACCGGATCTATGCAGCCATGCGGGCGGGCATGAAGCCCGCCCCTACGTCTCCGATTCTCTACTGTGCTCCACAGCGTAACGATTAATGACGCCATGTATATAGAAGCTGTTTGACCATAACGAGCGTTTCATCGAATCTGGGTTGCCGGGGCAAATAATGCGAGTAAAATCTATAGTACTTTACTTGCTCATTTTAGTGGTGTGTCTAAATCTAGTTCTTACCGGTTGCGCATTGGCCCCTCTGATTGGGTCAAGAATTGAGCACGAAAGATTGATGGACGGAGTCTATGAAGGGAGCTACCGGAGTCTACCTAATAGTGCGGCGGTAAAGGTAACAATTGCCGAAGGTAGAATAGTGAATGTTGAATTGATGAAACACTTCGCATCATGGAAAGGGAAAAAAGTCACTGAAGTCATTCCCCGAAGAATCGTCTCAGAGCAGTCCACCAGAGTTGATGCAGTGACTGGAGCCACAAACAGCAGCAGGGTAATTATGAATGCCGTACAGAGAGCAGTCGAAAAGGCATACAAATAAGCTTTAAATCAGGTATCTCCTAATCGTTTGTTGCTTCTTGCGAATTTAAGAAAATCTACTATGTTTCTGGCAAAACGGAACCAGCTGTCCGGAGAGCGCCAAAGCATGGTGACATAACCACACATGACTCTGGATCGCATAAAATGTGCTTTGTAGAATTTCTGGAAAAGCTCTTCCATCCTTTCCCTGGTCATTCCCTTGGGGACGAACTGGAAGTGCATGCAGTCCATCTTTTCCCAGTCCTCATCAAATTTACCTAATTCGTGGATCTTCTCATAGATTGGAGAACCAGGGAAGGGGGTAAACTTTGCCAGGTTGAAATCGTCTAAGGGAAGAGAGAAGACATAGTCCATGCTTTTCTTGATGCTGGATTCTGTCTCTCCTGGCAAACCCATCATCAAGAGCCCTTTCGTTCGAATTCCTGCCTGCTTTATCAAACGTATTTTATCTGCCAGCAGGCTAAGGTTGGCGTTCTGCCTGTGTTGAGCCAGGAGATTCTCATCACCTGTTTCAATCCCAAGGCTAATCATCCAGCATCCGGCTGTCTTCATCTGTCGAAGCAAGTCAAAATCGATATGCTCAGCCCGCACCGCACAGGTAAAGGTCATTTCCAATGGATGATCGATTAGCATTCGGGTGAAGTCTTCAATTCTTTTCCGGTTGAAAGTAAACTGATCGTCATAAAAAATGACGTGTCGTACTCCGAAGCGTTCCTTCAGATAACTGAGATGCTCGTACATATACTCGGCAGAGTTGTAACGGAAACTGCGCCTAAATACAGATCGATCGCAATAGCTGCAGGCATAAGGACAGCCGCGGCTCGATACACAACTCGAATTGGGGGTCTTGGGATAGTTGAATATCGTTAGTTTGTAGGCTTGGGGATACCCTTCCAGTTTCTCGTAGGCAGGAAACGGAAGAGTGTCAAGATCAATTCCCTTGGCCCGGTAACCAGTGAAACACACCTCTCCTCCGGTCTTACGGTATACCACCCCCTGCACCGATGCAGCCTCTTTTGGGCCACTTTCAACCAGTTCGGACAGAGTTTGTTCTCCCTCCCCTACTACGACGAAGTCGATCATAGGAAAGTCTTCCAAAACCCGTTCCTTCAGGGCCGAGACATGGGCTCCGCCGGACACTACTTGGAGGTTTGGCAGGACACTCTTGGCAAGCTCGGCCAGGCGGACCCCGTCAAGAAAAGTCGAGGTGGTGCAGCTCAGGCCCATAAAGGCCGGTTTTTCTGTAAGCAGGTAGTCACGGATTAGGCGATCCGAGTTTGGCCTGGCATAGCAGTCGATAATTGTGGCGTCAATGTTCCGTTTTTTCAGGTACGCCGCAATGCTCGCCAGTCCGATAGGAGGCACGACATTGGTCAGCCTTGCGATGTCTTTGCCGGCAGCCTCTCTCCTGTAGCCTAGTGGATGGACCAGCAGAATGTTCTTGGAATTCAGAGTCGGCATTCTCTAATCGTTGAAGCGATTTTGGTTCTTCGTCATACCGCCGGCACCATATTGCAAAGGAAAAGGATTGTGACTACCACTATTAAAGGACGATATAATGAAGGAAACAAGGTTTATTATCTGTTGAGCTTAATAAAGGTTCCGTAAACCTTGAAAAATTACTTGATCAACAGGTGTTCATATCAATGAGAGGCGTAATAGATAAGGCAGATGGATATTATTGACATGCCCGAAGTTTTGCATTAGCTAAATTGGCGCCCGTGCTTTTTGGAGCAATCTCGGCAGCCTTCTGCCACCATTTTTTTGCCTTTTTCCCGTTTTCAAAAAATTCAAAATAGATATTTCCTATTTTAAAATACATCATTGCCTTTAGATTGTTATCTTGGGTTGCTTTTGCTGCTGATTCATAGGCCCTGTAAGCTGGTTTACCATACTTCTTTTTATGGCTCTTTTTCTGTGCCCGATTTTTTGCAAAGTCGTAATAAATATCCCCCCGAAATATGAATGCCTCAACATAATCAGGCCGATAAGACAAGGCCCTATTTAAGTATTTGTTTGCCGCCTTTATGCTACCCTTGGCCATATAGTAAGCTTTTGCATAATAGAGATATACCTCCGGGGAGTTGCGCTTTAAGGCTCTTGTCTCCTTTAGCAATTGAAATATCTGTTTATTTTTCGTTTTCCATTCTGGATTAGCAACACTTTTTAACTGATTTGCCTCTTCAAGAAGAGTATCCACACGGGCAAGTCTGGACTGAATATTTGGCTCTGCCGTCTTATAAATTGATTTTGTATCATCAAAAGGCTGAGCGTATCTGCCAATCGGGCTCATAGGCTTAATGACACTTTTTATCAATTGACTATATTTAATAGCGCCAGGAGTGGTCTCACTCAATATCTCGGCTTCAGCAGTATTAATGTTAATACATTTGACTTTTATTATGCCTGTTTCTATACGGTGTACATCTAAGACTTCACCTGTTTTAGGGTGTCTTATTACATCCCCCTCTTCGAAGACAATAAACTGCATATCACTTTTTACTCCTGCACGCTTACCAAGGTCTATGAGTACTTTCTTTTCGTCCCTATGAACAATATACCCTTCAAGGGGGAAATCCCTATTTATCTTTTTGGCTATTTGAATTACTAGGTCTTCAAGCCTAGTTGTGGTAGTACTTTTTACACTTTCAGCGGCTATTATTGAAGCACTTTCTACATCTATGATTCGTGAGTTAACCTCAATAATTTTTTGAAATCTCATTACAGAGCCTGAAATTATTACCTTTGCACCGAGTAATTTGCCAAGTCTTATAGCGCCATCTTCGGTAAGAATCCCCGACATACCCAGTTGTTGTTCTTGCAATATTTTTTCTAGCAGCCTTCGCTCTATTACGTCAAATCGGCCTTCCTTGACAAGGGCGGTAATAAGCCACTCCGCAACAATTTTACCCATATCAGCCGTCTCAAATCCCTCTCCCTGAAGTTGAAAGTCAAAAACAGCAATCTTTGTCTTCCTGAATTCTGCCCTTGCTGTTAAGGGCATTATTATTGAAAACGCGAGAACCAACAAAAAGGCAATAAATCTTTTCATAGTCAATCCCCTTAAATTATTCCAATATTCCAAATTGGAACGAAGCTCCTGAGTTCCTCTGATATAACTGGAACAGTAAAAAATTATTTGATATTGATATCAGTGTCACGATAATTGGCTGCGATTTGTTTCCGTATATACAAAAATCTCACAGGTTATACTTATTATAACAATACGTTACAGTCATTTTGTGGGGTTGTCTATTGTCCATCCATACAGGAGTGAGCAAAATCTGGCCTTTTTCAAAAAGCTAAACTCTTACAATCTGTGCAATCTATAAATATAGCACATTATAGTGGATAATTAAATGATGAATCGCTTCAGTACCATAAACGATTACCGGCTTGATAGGGGAAACTGTGGCGACTCTATCATTTGAAATAATTGAATCTTTCAGTATGCTAAGGGCTCGCGCAAAAATAACTTGTCAGAACGGAAAAACGATA
>JAUWMM010000170.1 GCA_030613145.1 Desulfobacterales bacterium
TTTTTCAGCGGTTTTTGAATAATGTACTCGTGACCGGAAAAGGCTAATTAGTTTCCATCCATAAATGGCCCTTTTCCGCAATCTCGGCGTCAAACTGCGGGGTTTCTTGTGCGACGTACATCGGTACGCCTCCGCGCAACCCCTTGTTTTCCTTGACCTTGCAGAAAATTGCTCATTTCTGAATTGGAAACTTTCGCTTGTGCCCATTGAGTTTTTACGATTCGTGGATGGGCACTAACTAACGGAATTTCTACAACCTGTTGATCTATAGCCCTTTATTCGCATGGCTGCGGGTTCAGGAAAGGAACGGGGCCAAAGAAACTATCTGTGCTTCTTCCGCGGCAGGATAACCAGCTCTCTGAACAATCCGTTACCCTTGCTCTGGGTTCTCACTGAGGTATTATTTTTCAATGCAATATGCACAATTCTTCGGTCATAGGCACTCATCGGGCTGATGGTGGCCGGCTTGCCGGAATGTTTAACCTTTTCCCCCAGACGCAGAGCGTACTGGGTCAGTGAAGCCTTTCGTCTGTCCCGATATCCTTCTACATCAAAAGAAATACCAACCCTTGTGGGCTTCTTTTTCCTTACAATCCTACGAACTACGTATTGAAGAGCATCCAACGTCCTGCCATGCCTCCCGATAAGGACAGCCGGGTTGCTCGCCTCTATCCTAAGCCTTATATTTTGAGGATATTTGGCGACAGTAACGGTAGAGTCCTCTATGATATAAGAAAGTATGTGTTCCAAAGCGTTTTTGGCTATCTCGGCAACCTCTTCCGTTTCATCCCCCGTGTCAGGCTTCTTCTCGTCGATTTTGGCTATCTCGGCAACCTCTTCCGTCTCATCCCCCGTGTCAGGCTTCTTCTCGTCGATTTTGGCTTCCAGGGCTTCCCGAAGGTTCACCCTTATTTGTGCCTTCCTGGCTCCCACCAGTCCAAATATTCCTGTTGAACCATAAGAAAGCACTTCGATTTCAAGTTGCTCCTCTGTGACGTGTAGTTCCTCGCATGCCTTCTTCACAGCCGCTTCTTTGGTTTTTCCCTCGAATTCATGGTTAGCCAACATGGGATAAATACCTCCGTCATTAAGCTGTTTTCTTGGTAACGTAATACTGCTGACCCATTGAAAGAATGTTGTTTACCAGCCAGTATAAGACAAGCCCCGAGGGAAAGTTTATGAATATGAACGTGAAAAAAATTGGCATGAACATCATCATCTTGGCCTGTGTGGGGTCCCCTGGTGGCGGGGACATCTTCTGCTGCAAAAACATTGATGCACCCATGATAATCGTCAACACGGGTATCCCGTAAGGTGCTGTCATCATCGGTATTGTGAAGTCAAAGCTAAATAACCGGTCGGGTGCTGATAGATCATCAATCCACAAGAAAAACGGAGCATGTCTCAATTCAATGGCCTGGTATAACATCTTGTAAAACGCAAAAAATACGGGTATCTGAAAAATCATCGGCAGACAGCCGCCCAAGGGGTTCACCTTGTATAGCTTGTAAAGGTTCATGATTTCCTGGTTCATCATCTTCTTGTCGTTTTTGTACTTGGCTCGGAGTTCCGCCATCTTGGGCTGCAACTTCTTCATCTGGCTCATAGACTGATAGCTCTTGTTGCTCAGCGGCCAGAAGAGCAGCTTGACAATGATCGTAATGATGATGATGACAACGCCATAGTTGGGAAGGTACCGATGCAAAAAGTTCATAACATGTAACAACGGCTTTGCAATGATATCAAAAAACCCGAAGTCGACGATTTTTGCAAGGTCTGCCCCCACCGAACCAAGACTTTCCAGACTCTTGGGCCCGAAATAGACCCTATACTGATAGGTCCGCTCCGTTCCGGGTGGTACGGGCCCTGAGGGGTCTATATAGGTCGCTTCAAGGACCTGTGTGGATGTTATTCCAAGACCGACGCTCGCCTCCCGGGCCTTTTGTGGTATTACGGCTGATACAAAATACTGGTCCTCATAAGCCATCCACCCTATGCGGCCCACATATTTGTCTTGCTTGGCGATTTTCTTTATCTTGATCTCTTTAAGCTCTCCATTGATCAAAGCCGCAGGACCAGAAAAGACATACCTTGATTCCTCGGCCCCATTTAGACTGTTTCTCAAGGAAATAGTCAAATTGTTATCTATTGTCTCGGACGAAAAATTTCGAACCTTAATTCCCAGACCAATCTCATAAGCATCCGGCAAAAAGGTGTAGGTCTTGACGATCGTAATTCCCTCCGGAGATGTCCACGTAAAGATCAGTCGTTTGTTCCTCTCGGTGACAGCCATTAAATCGCTTCCGGCGGATGCATCAAAAACCGCTCCCTTTAAACCACCTACTCTTTCCCCTAGAAAAGATACGCCTAAGGTATATGCAGGCTCATCCGACAATACAACAAGCTCCTTCATGGGGGCGTCAGTCCCCATGCTTTCCTTGTAGTTTTTCAGCTTGAAAGTCTTGAGTACCCCACCATTTTCCGAAAATTTCGCCACATAAAGGGATGTTGAAACAGTAATCGTTCTCCCTTGTCGCACAGGACTTGGAACGCCGACTTCTTCTTGTAATGGCTTTTCATCCAAGACCCTGACATCTTCATCCATTGCAAGGGGCTGCTTGTTCGCCTCTTGTGCTTTCGGGACAGGCTCATTGTTTTCCTGCGGAGCCTCTTTCACAAAGACCACCTGGTACAAGAAGAATATCCCAAATGATAAAATTATTGCCACAAACATCCTCAATTCCATTGACATGGATCGGTTCTCCTTGGATGAAATAGGGCCCAAAAAAAGGCCCGAGCCGTGCGCCTAAAGCCTCTTTTTTTGTTGTAAGAGTTTAGCTTTTTGAAAAAGGCCGGATTTTGCTCACTCCTGCAAGCCATTTTGGGATTCATGAATCTTTTTCCAAAATTGCTCAATATCGTTCGCAAAACGGGTCTTTTTCATACACGTAAAGTGTTACCTTTTGTTTATGGAACAGGATCAACACCGCCCGCGTGAAAGGGATGGCACCGTAGAATCCTTCTCAGAGCCATCCAGGACCCCCTCAATGCACCATAACGCTTTACGGCACAGAATGCATACTCCGAGCAGGTTGGGACAAAGCGACATGCCGGTGTGAAGAGTGGTGAAAGGATGTATTGATAGGCTCTAATGAGTGCCAGCAGAAACGGCCTCATGCTTACAGTCCCTTAATATATCGAGAACCATAGCTTCCAGCGCCCCCCTTATCTGCCGAGAGGACAGATTAGAAGTCCCGCTTTTTGCTATGACATTCACATCATAGCTGTCACTAAACAAAGCCTTGTGCAGACGAAAATACTCTCGCACCAACCGCTTGACACGATTGCGAATCACAGCATGCCCAACTCTCTTGCTTACCGTAACCCCTAAGCGCATTTTTCCCAGACCATTTTGGGAGTATAGTATAACAAAATAGTCTCCCTCAATCCTGCTGCCATCCCCGGACAATTTTTCAAAATCCGCTCGCCTCAATAGGCGTTCCGACTTTGTTAAGGAAAATGTTCCCAAGGTCTACATAAGCCTTTACACGCTCAAGCTCTTCCTCCCTTTTGCACGACGGCGCTTTATGATCTTTCTCCCATTCTTTGTGGACATCCTTGACAGGAACCCGTGGTCTCTACGGCGCTTAATTCTGCTCGGCTGATAAGTTCGTTTCATGATCTATTACCTTCTTGCTGTACTAAATTGAAATCGCTTTCTACCGGAATCCGGTGATCAAAATTCGAAAATTTTAATTATAATTTCATTTTTTCTATCATGTCAACCCTTTTGCGTCGTTGTTTTATTACACACGAGCTCAGTCAATACACCATAGGAGCTTTTTGGGTGCACGAACGCAACCTCTTTCCCATGAGCACCCATTCGGGGCGCCTCGTCAACCAGCTTCACCCCTTGATCCTTTAATTCCTCAAGCGCCGAAGAGACATCCTCAACCTCATAAGCAATGTGGTGAACACCTTCACCTCGCTTGGCTATAAATTTTGCTATCACGCCATCTTCTGTAGTAGATTGAATCAGTTCCAGATTCACATTCCCCACCGGGATAAACGCGATTCTCATCCCCTCCAAGGACTCTTCATGTCTAACCTTGAGACCAAGCGCCTTTGTATAAAAGTTTTTAGCCGACTCAAGGTCGCTTACTGCTATCCCAATGTGTTCTATCTTTTTGGTCTCCATAGAATCCCCTTTCAACCGGACCCCCTTGACAAAACTCAAAAGTGATAATATTTTTAAACCTATAAAAAACCGCTACACGATTTCATATATTCCGGCTTCGCCGCCTAAAAGGGGCTAAAGCAACAATACTATCATGCAAAACAGATTCATCTATAGCAGGGACTTTTTTCCTTCAACGGATTCCGCCGGGGAAGAAACGTTTAAGGAATTTGATGCTACCGAACTCTATTGTCCTCAATGCAAACGTGCTGTTCCGGTGCGCAAGCGCCTTCTTCTGGTCCTCCCTCAAGGGGAAAAATATGAATATCTTTGCGCCCTTTGTTCCACATCAGTTGGGACCAAGCTGGTACGCCAGGCTGATCAGGGGCACATCCTTGTTTGAGTTTCCTTTGACCGCCGCGGATTCCCACAATCCGATAAAGCCTCCATCCTACAACCCGGGCTTCACCTACCCGCCATTTACTGTCGGCTCGTAATTTTCTGTAGCAGGCGTGCCAGACTCCGGCATGCGTGTGCGCATTGTCCTTAGTTGGGCCAACTCCCAAACATAATCGTAGAGGTGAAGCCCCTTGCTGCTCGCAATCATCTCCCCGTCTTCCACACCTATTTCTGCTGCCATGTATTCCTTAAGGAGTTGAACTCCACCCAGGTTGGCCGGAAACCCATTCCACAAATCCCAAGATCTAAAATAGACCATAAAATGAAGTTTCCCGTCCTGGATTCGAGTATCAATATGCCGTAAGCAGGGCGGGTCGTTAAGGAGAATGTCGGATGGAACCGAAACCGTCATGGCAGCTTGATTCGTCCCATACCCTTTCATTTTGTACATACTGATAACACCTTCGATCTGGTCGACGACGCGCCTTTGAACGGCCCCCTGTAAAGCCGCTTGCCCTTCATGAGCCCCTTTATCTCCTTGTCCATCTATGGGGCAAAGGTAAGACCATCCTGCCAGGCGTTCGCCATACGTGTAGTCCTCATTAGGCTCCTTTTCCGGAGTCATTAAATATGGGAGGTACTCTTCCACATACCCGGGGGCTACAGGATTGGGTATACCAAGAGAGGGG
>JAUWMM010000256.1 GCA_030613145.1 Desulfobacterales bacterium
CCACAGCCCGCAAGCAACTGCCGCAGTAGATCCCGCACCAGGAGCTTCTTGGCCGTTTTCCCGGCCACAACATGAGATACGGGATGTGTGGTCGGTATCCTATCATAGCCTCTCAAACGGGCCACCTCTTCCATAAGATCCTCGGGCCGCGTAATGTCCACACGAAAGGTAGGTGGCACAACCCTGAGCCGATCTTCATCCAAGGGTTCTACATCCAGCCCCACGGATCTCAGATAAGTGCCAACCACGTCTTGGCTTAACCGGGTACCAAGGACCCGATTAGTTCTTTTAACGCTGAGCTGTATTACTCTCTCAGGAATCGGCCTGGGATAGACGTCAATGACTCCTTCAGCAAGCTTTCCGCCTGTTAATTCGACCATAAGCTGAGCAGCACGATCCAGGGCCCTTCTGACACCCACGGGGTCTACGCCGCGCTCGAATCGATGGGATGATTCGGTGCTCAAGCCGAGTCGCTTAGCTGTGCGGCGCGTGGTGATCGGGTTGAAATAGGCGCTTTCAATAAGGACCCGCGTTGTTTGGTCTTCTATTTCTGATTCCAGTCCGCCCATGATGCCGGCCAGCGCCACAGGCCGTTTGCCGTCGCAGATCATGAGCATATCAGAGCCCAGGGTATGTTCTGTGCCATCCAGGGTCGTAAAGGTTTGGCCTTCCTGAGCTGTTTTCACAACGATCCGATGCTCGGCAAGACGGTCAAAATCGAAGGCGTGGAGGGGTTGGCCGGTCTCCATAAGGACAAAGTTGGTCACATCCACTACATTATTGATGGCCCGCAGCCCTACGGAGTGTAATCTGTCTTGAAGCCAGAAAGGGGATGGCGCAACCTTGACGTTCCTAACCACTCTTGCCGTATACCGAGGACAGTGATCAGGGGCTTCAATAGTTACGGATGAGAGTTCCTCTATAGGGGTTTCACCCGGCGGGAGCTTCACCTTAGGATACCTCAAAGGTGTTCTTAGGATGGCTGCCACCTCACGGGCTATGCCTATGATACTGAGACAATCAGGACGATTGGGTGTGAGGTCAAACTCCATGATCGTGTCTGAAAGGCCGAGAGCAACGGCAACCCCGGGACCCGGCTCGGCTGTCTCAGGGAGCAAAAGGACGCCGGAGCCGTCCGTTCCAAGGGCAAGTTCTGCTTCAGAGCATAACATTCCCTCTGAGGCTTGTCCCCGGATACGTCCGGCTTCAACGATATCGCCTGCAGGAAGTTGAGCTCCAGGAAGTGCCATCGGCACAAGGTCCCCTTCTTTAATATTCGTTGCAGTGCATACAACGGACTTTGTCCCGCTGTCCACATCCACCCTGCACACGGAAAGCGAGTCTCCCTGAGGATGGGGGGCCATTTCAACGATACGCCCCACCACGACGCGGTCCAGATAAGCGTAGCGGTCCACCAAGGCCTCCACCTCAAGCCCTGCCATGGTCAGGGCCTCGGCCAGCTTGACCACGTCCACATCGATGGTCACATAATCTTTGAGCCAGCTCAGACTAACTTTCATTGGCTAGAATTGTTCAAGGAACCTGAGATCATTTTCGTAAAATTTTCTGATATCCTCAATGCCGTACTTGAGCATGGCGATACGCTCGATGCCCATGCCAAAGGCAAAACCGGAATAGCGTTCCGTATCGTAGCCGACCATCTCAAACACTGCCGGGTGCACCATGCCGGCACCCAAAACTTCCAGCCACCCGGTGTGGGAGCAAACCCGGCAGCCCGCCCCTCTGCAAATCACGCATCGGATATCGACCTCGGCACTCGGCTCTGTAAATGGAAAAAAGCTGGGGCGAAAACGCAGGCTTGTTTCCTCGTCAAAAATCTGCTGCACAAAGGTGGTCAGGATACCTTTAAGGTCACCGAAGGAAACGTTTTCTTGAACCATCAATCCTTCTACCTGGTGAAACATGGGAGTATGTGAGATATCTGAATCTACCCGGTATGCCTTACCGGGTGCAATAATACGAACTGGCGGGGGTTGTGACTCCATGACTCGCACCTGGATGGGCGAAGTATGAGTCCTCAAGACAATGTTTTCGGAAATATAGAAGGTGTCCTGCATATCACGGGCAGGATGATCCCGGGGTATATTAAGGGCCTCAAAGTTATAATAGTCCGATTCCACATCAGGGCCTTCTACGATCTCGAAACCAAGCCTTTGAAAGACATTGCAGATGGCCTGAGTCATCTGGGTAATCGGGTGCATCCGCCCACCGGCAAGGGGCCGGCCAGGCAAGGTCACATCCAAGGCATCTTCCGCAGCCTTATCACGACCCGCCTCAAACACCTGCACTGCCTTCTCTAACGCCTTCTCGATCCTTTTCTTTAGTTTGTTTGCAAGCTTGCCTGTCTCAGGCCTTTCCTCCGGTGGCAAACCGGAAACCTTTCGCAAAAGCCCTGTCACAATCCCTTTGCGCCCCAGGTACCGGGCATTAAGGGTTCTGACCCCTGTCGGGTCTGAAACCGCCCTTATGGCCTCTAATGCCTCCTTTTCTATTTTTTCAAGCTCTTGCTTCAATTTCGTTTTTCGTGAATCCAAAATCGTTAATCACGGCTCATTTAGCGCAAAGGTTGCGCCTGGCGGCTTGAAAACATTACAATTTGTGTCGGTAACCGTCACGCGTTAACGTAACGAACTGCGCATGACGAATAACAAATCACGATGCACGCTCGGCAGCAATCGCCGCCAAGTGGGAAAAGGCCTTCGGATCTGAGATGGCCAGTTCGGCCAATACCTTCCGGTCAATCTCCACGCGCGCGTGCTTCAAACCTTGTACCAAACGACTATATGACAGATTGTTTAGGCGTGCCGCCGCATTGATCCGGGCAATCCACAGCCTCCTGAAATCCCGCTTGCGTGTCCTTCGATCTCTGTAAGCATACTGTAAAGCCTTGTCCACGGCGTCGGCAGCCGTGCGGTATAGCTTGCTCCGACCGCCCCGGTAACCCTTGGCAAGCTTCAATATCTTTTTTCGCCTTCTTCTGGCTTTAAAACCCCGCTTGATTCGCATGAACTCTCCCCCTATCTCGAAGATCTTTATTCGTTGTTGGTAAATTGTTAATCGCGGCTCGTTTAGCGCAAAGGTTGCGCCTGGCGGCTTGAAAACATTACACTTCGTGTCGGCAACCTTTATACGCAAGACGTTACGAGCCCTGTTAAATATAGCGCATGAATCGATATAGCAGCATTTAGGATATCTTATTTAACAGGGCGAGCTAAGCAACCGGATAACGGCGCACAAATAACTTAACTACTTATACGGAATCAGTCTTTTCAACATACCCTCGTTGCTCTTGTCAATGATATGAGATTTTCGAAGCGCCCGCTTCCTTTTGGTTGTCTTCTTGGTCAAGATATGGTTTGCATGTGACTTTGAATATACAACTTTTCCTGTCCCAGTTAGCTTGAAGCGCTTTGCAGCACCTCGGTTCGTTTTCATTTTTGGCATCGGTCTAACCCTCTTTTCTTTAATCCTAGAAGCTGTTTCAAGGCCCTTTGACGAGCCCATTGTTGGTTGTTTCCCTCAAAAGTTCCCAAACAGACCAAGGAATATGACCGACACCCTTTCCCTGGCCCAGACCCCTGGCCCAGACCTGGCTTATAGGCTCAATCGGCTGATCCGAGCATGCAGCACCCCATACACCTTGTCCGCTGATTCGAGCACCTCGCGCCAGGGCAGGCTGGTCTTTAGGCGTTAGTGAGCTAATTTTCCGGTTCTAACCGAAAACAGAGTACGCTATCCGGGCTGTCGCATAGCACCAGGGCAGGCGCAAAATGCACGAAACGGTCGGCTATGCCT
>JAUWMM010000288.1 GCA_030613145.1 Desulfobacterales bacterium
TTGGCCTTGATACGGCAGACGCCATCAAAGGAGTTACTATTGCCGCCGTTGGACCAGCCACGGCTGATGAGGCCATGACGCATGGACTAACGCCTGATATCGTCTCAAAAGGGCACATTGCCGACCTGGCTGAAAGCTTGATTAAGTTTTTCGGGTCGGTGAAAAGGGGGATGTCAGTAAATAAGTGAGTATAAGGGACGCTTGCCGGCCTCTTAACCGAAGCGTTATCCTTTGGCTCCCATGTTGAGCTTCGGAGTGAGTCAAAATCTTGCAACACAGAGGAGGAGCATTATGAAAAAGATAGTTGTTATGGTAATCGTCATGCTATTGGTTGCATTTGCAGTAAGGAAGTCTGACGCTATCGAACATTCAGGCATAGCCGTTTTAGACTCACAAACCTTTGTTATGACCGACGGGAGAGTTGTCTATCTTCTTGAGATTGAAAATGGGAAAGTTATCTTGAAAGACTCGGTTCTTGTGTATTCGGTTCAAGATCGAGAAGTTTCCAAGTTTGACGCTGACAAATCGGTATTTAAACGCCTTAGACTGGAGAAACGCTGAGATGAGAAAAACATTTAAATGCTCATTAAGGCTCAAAAACAAGAATGAAGAACATGGTTGAACGAAGGAACCATAAGTGAAACATAGGGGGCAAAGCTACAAATTTCACTAGACTGGCATCAGGAGGGGGGGCTCCTCTCCTTGTGTTTGATCTCTCAACTCAAAACCGCAATACTAAACTGCATCCCGGATTTCACATGGGGAAGAAGGATTAGAGAGAACTTGGGCCTGCTCGAAGAAAAGAAGGTTGAGTTTCCCGGCCCGGCCGGGATACTACAAGGTCGTCTGTCCAATGAAACATCGGGTAACAGAGGTGCTCTGATAGCGATTCACCCTCATCCTCTCTACGGCGGAAGCATGGATAACAACGTCGTCGAGGCTGTAGTGCGGGCTGGACAAGCTTGCGACCTCATCACTCTGCGATTTAACCTGCGTGGCGTGGGAGGCAGCCAGGGAAGCTACGACGAGGGTATTGGTGAGCAGGACGATATAGGTGCTGCTCTGGATTTCCTCAGGCAACGCTTTTCACCTCGGACCATGAGTCTTGTGGGTTATTCTTTTGGCGCCTTCGTTGCGTTGACTTACTGTCACAGGCAGAATCATGGTGTAGACTCCCTTTTTCTTATCTCTCCGCCCCTTTTCCTATTGCCCGACAACCTTTCTCTGGACCTTCCCGTGGTGAAAAAGATCGTGTTGGGTGAAAATGACGAAATCGCTCTGGCTGAAGAAGTTAAATCAAGAATTCCCATGAAGAGGGCTGAAGAGCTCATTCAAGTGATACCAGGGGCGGACCACTTCTTTTGGGGCAAGGAAGGAGAGATAGAAAAACTGCTTGTTTCAGAATATCCCGAGCCGGGATCACCCGTCGTCCCTTATTGATTGAAACGGGGTCGGGCGAAGAAAAATGCCTCTCCGTAGAATTTTATTGCAATACGTTGGTTCTTGGGGCATCATGCCCAACTTAATAATCACTGTTGGGCTGCTCGAATATTGCGGGGCCGAATGCGTATTCCACCCCAGTTCGGCCTTCCATCCCATTTCATTCCGGCCAGTGAATCCATTTCATTCCGGCCACCCATTCAAGAAGAAGTCGGCCACCTGTCAGCGGTAAATCGCTACGCAGGATCATGGCGGTGGATGGCATAATGGTGTTGAATGATGCGGGCCGAGCCATTGGAAAATGGTATTTGGCACGGGCAGGCCTGCGTGTCTGCCTTGTTGCAACGACGGGCGATAATGATCAATTAGACGAGGGGTTTCCTTACAAAATGAAAATAGCATATACAGGGCTGAACCTGCCCGAAGGCAAGGTGAAATACAATGACCGGATCTTCAAGGATCTCGCCGTCAAGTTTCAGCCTGCAAAGTCATCACCGTACTACTTCGAGTTCCTGCCGGAAGACTATGAAGCAGCTCATGCCATTGCCATAACCAGTGACCGTGTTCTGGATCTGCTCATCCTTGATATGGACAAAATCGAGGGCCGACTGTCCAGGGCAAAGGACCCGGCCGAGAAGAGGGTGCTTGGAAAGTGCCTGGCCCAAATTGAGGGTGAGAAGCCGATCTGTGATTTGTATCTGGACGACAGCGAACGGGGCATCGTCAAGGCGCTCGGCCTGTTGAGCTTCAAGCCCACGGTGGTTTTTGAAGACACGTCACCGGATGCTACGGCTGTGTGCCGTGCCCTCATGAAGAAAGCGGGTATGATGTTCTTCTACACTGCGGGCAGGCAGGAAGTCCACGCATGGTTTGTCCACAAAGGCGCGGATGCCGTAACGTGTGCCGGCAAAATCCATTCTGATCTGGCCCTGGGGTTTATCAAGGCGGAGCTTGTAGACTGCGACGATATGATGACAGCCCACAACATGAACGACGCTCGCTCCAGGGGGTTGACCAAACTCGTGGACCGCAACTACGCCATCCCGGAGAACACCATTCTTGAAATACGCTTCAACGTTTGACATCACAAAAAGAAAAGGTACCAGGTCTCAACGGAGGGTTTTTTGCAGGAATTTCGCGCCCACTTGTAAATTAGCAACTAGGCCGTTGCACGCGACGGCTTATAGCCGCTCATGAACAGAGGCATTATGCGTTGAAAAAAGGCCCTAAATCTGGTAAGTATTACATATGAACGGAATTTCTCACGATATGAACGAAGAGACAGTTGAGGCTAAGGTTAGATGGTTTAGGGCCCTTCCTTTGTCCGAAAGGATGGAAATGCTGTGTACTTTTACTGACTTAGCTTTGGAGCTAAATCCGGGCTTAACGGGAAAAAAGGATGCTCAACCGACTAAAGGACGTATTCAGATCCTTTCAGCAGCATAAGGTTAAGTATGTTGTGATAGGGGGAATAGCTGCTGTTATCCATGGAGTCCCAAGAGCTACCTTTGATTTAGACATCCTTGTTGAAGCCACCCCGGAAAATATCCAACCTTTGCTTGATGCCCTTTTGGACGCTGGGATAGGCACTGCATCTCTCACCAATGTTGACGAAATCCTTTCAAATGAAATCACCATATTTAAAGACCGCGTTCGTATCGACGTTCAGACATCCACACCCGGGTTGAGCTTTCAGGATGCGTGGAAACGTCGGAAGACCATGGAATATCAGGGCCAGGTATTCTATGTGGTCTCGCTATATGACCTGATTTCCTCAAAGCGAGCTACGGGAAGAGAAGTTGATCTGGAGGATGTGCGCTTGTTAGAACTAGCTGATGATGAAAAAGACGCATAAACCTCCGAACGAACAATAACAGGCTTTTTCGTTAATTGCTCAGAAGCCAGCCTA
>JAUWMM010000061.1 GCA_030613145.1 Desulfobacterales bacterium
GCTTGAGACCATTCTTGCATACAGTCTTTTGGTGAAGGTCTCACGGGCGGATTCGGTTTCGCAGACATAGACACAGCACCTCAAGAATTCCTCGGAAAATACTTGAACCTTTTCGGCAAAATCAGCCTTATGATGAACAACCTTGGTTTCTTGCATAATCGGAAGCATATGTTAAATTTTTGCGGAGAGTTTTTGCGATTTAGTGGAGCGATTCATGAATCCCAAAATGGCTCACAGGAGTGAGCAAAATCCGGCCTTTTTCAAAAAGCTAAACTCTTACAACTCAAGAAGTTTTATGCCAGAGCAGTCCGTAAGCCGAGTTCTGTTTTCCGTATCAGTCACCCTTTACGGAACAACGATCATTCATCTGAGGGTATTGGTTGCCCAATACCTCTTGCGACCGACCCGGAAGCTCGGACGGGCCGCCCTCAAACGCTTCCCTATTTGGTCTTACTCCGGGTGGGGTTTACCTAGCTTCCCCAGTCACCCAGGGAACTGGTGCGCTCTTACCACACCTTTTCACCCTTACCCAGCGAGCTAGGCGCGGACGCCAACTCACAGGGCGGTATCTTTTCTGTGGCACTTTCCTTCGCGTTACCGCGACTCCGCGTTACGGAGCACCCAGCCCTTTGGAGCTCGGACTTTCCTCTCGCGTCTTCAAAAAAATCGAAGGAGCGAGCGATCGTTTGGCCTGCTCTGACATTTGTTGAGTTTATTCCATAATAACACAATAACCTCAAGAAACTACTTGTTTTTCAGGCCGAAGTCTCAGTTTTTTTCCAAAAAATAATTCGTTGACAATTAGGACAAAACTTCAGGGTGTCCTGCCTTTGAAGTTCATTGTACATCTGTGGGGGAATACCAAGGTGGCATTCAGAACAGGTTGCATTGTTCACCAACGCCAGCGCTATACCCCCGCTCGTTGCCTTGATTTGCTCATATTTTATAAAGAGTTGAGGGTCTATCGTTTGTATCAGCTTCTCCCTGGATTTTTCTACAGTTGAGAACTCCTCACGGATACGGGCAAGTTCTTTCGCTATGACTGCTTTTTCGCTTTCAAGGCGATCCCGCATGGCTGACAGGCCTTTTTCCTTGGCCTCAAGCTCCTTGTTCAGCTTATCCAAATCCTCCAAACAGCCCAAAGCTTTGTCCTCTTTATCTGAATTTCCCTTTTCGGTCTCCTCAATCTCCCTTAACAAGGCATGATACTCCTTATTGTTCTTGATACTCATAAGCCGGCCCCGGCTTTTCCTAATGTGGGCTATACCATCTTCTATCTCAGTCTCATACTCACGTTGAGTTTTATTCAAGTCTTGGATGCGCCGCTTATCAGCCTCGACATCTTCTTGAAGCCCTACCAATTCTTTTTCAAGACCTTGGAGTCTTTCAGGGCCCTCACGTATTTGCCACCTAAACCAATCCAACGCTCTATCTTTTTCTTGAAGTTTTACTAAAAAGTCGATCTGCTTTTTCACAATGCTCTCCTTGACGAATTTAACGCAAACCCCCGAATTAATGTAATACTTTAGATTGTAAGACTATCTATCTGTAATCAAAGGTAATAAAAGCAGTCTCGTTCCTGTGCGTATGCGTACACTTCAACTGCATATCCTCTTTTTGAAAGGGAGTTTTTCAAACCTGCCGCAAGGCTTTCTAACACTAAGTGCTCAGATGCAAAATGCCCTATATCAATCAATGCGCGCCCTGATGCCTCAGTCTTTCGTCCGTCATGATAACCAAGGTCGCCACTCACAAAAACCTGAGCATCAGAGGCAAAGAAATCCTGCAATAGGCCCTTTCCGCTACCACTGCACACAGCCGCCCGACCGATCATTTGCCTGGGATCTCCAGCAACTTTTATCGTGTCCAACCCTAATGCTCCTTTGATCATTTGGGCAAAGGCCTCGAGAGTCAAGTCCTTGCCAAGATTTCCAATACGTCCTAACCCCACTTTCGATTTTTCCGCAACTGTAGGATAGATGTCATAGGCCATCTCCTCATAAGGATGTGTCCTTTCCAAGGATCTGATGACTCGTAATAGATCCTTCTTTCGTACCAATGTCTCTATCCTGTATTCAGTACTGTGGCTGATCTCACCCACCCGACCCATAAAAGGCTTGGCCGTGAGGCCAGGTCTGAATGTCCCGACACCCTTGGTCCGAAAAGACGTATGGCTGTATTTTTCAGTTTTCCCTGCGCCCGATTCAAATAGGGCATCTAAAATCTTCTCCTCGTACCCCACCGGGACGAATACAACCAGCTTATACTGGTCAACGTAATCGGGTGGTTTCAGTACCGTCGTGTCATGAAGCCCGACCTTTTCAGCTAAAATATCGTTTACCCCACCAATGGCACTATCCAAATTCGTATGGGCACAAAAGATTGCGAGCTTCTTTTCCAAGGCAGCCTGTATAATACTTCCAGTGGATGTCTCCAGATCAACAGAGGCAAGTGGATTGTATATCAGGGGATGGTGGGTAATCAAGAGACTAACCCCTTGTAGACAAGCCCTGTCCACAAGTTCATAAGTCGGATCAAGCGCAACCCATATCTTGTCGACCCGCCAGCCATGATGGCCGACCTGAAGGCCTATGTTGTCCCACGACTGTGCCAAAGAGGCCGGGGCAATCTCTTCCATCACCTCCATGATATCTCTCAGTGAGACGATCAAATGTTTTCTCCTAAAACTAAAAAAGGTGTGATCACAAGGATCACACCTTTTTTATTCAGAACCTGGACCAAGTTTTTAGGGTTGGCTTTTTGTCATGACACCTGTTGTATATCCTTCCACACCCTACAATCATATTTTTTCCATTGGTGGGCCCACCTGGGTTCGAACCAGGGACCTACCGGTTATGAGCCGGTGGCTCTTCCAGCTGAGCTATGGGCCCGAAGAGTGGGTTGAGCCATTCTGTAGTTGCAACAACCCGTCTTGTCAAGAAAATTGAACTTATCGTAACACTTTACGTGTCTGAAAAAGGCCCGTTTTGCTCACAGTAGTGAGTGAAATCCGGCCTTTTTCAAAAAGCCAAACTCTTACAACTTATCAAATTTCCAGGAAGGCCTTCAGTTTGCGGCTCCTCGTAGGATGACGCAGCTTCCTCAATGCCTTTGCCTCGATCTGTCTAATCCGTTCTCGGGTAACCGCAAAATCCTTGCCTACCTCTTCAAGCGTATGATCCGACTTTTCTCCAATCCCGAATCGCATGCGTAGGACCTTTTCCTCTCTGGGTGTAAGGGTTGCCAGCACTTTTCGGGTTTGTTCGGCCAGGTTCAAATTGATAGCAGCATCAGAAGGAGACATGAACTTCTTATCCTCTATGAAGTCCCCGAGATGACTGTCCTCTTCCTCACCAATAGGTGTCTCCAGAGATATTGGCTCTTTGGCAATCTTCAATACCTTGCGTACTTTTTCCAGAGGAAATTCCATTTTTTCAGCAATTTCCTCGGGCATGGGTTCACGGCCTAACTCCTGTACCAAATAGCGTGAGGTTCGAATCAGCTTGTTGATTGTTTCGATCATGTGGACCGGGATTCGGATAGTTCGGGCCTGATCTGCAATAGCTCTAGTGATGGCCTGCCTAATCCACCAGGTGGCATATGTGCTGAACTTATAGCCCCTCCGGTATTCAAACTTATCCACGGCCTTCATAAGGCCTATGTTTCCTTCCTGAATCAAGTCCAGGAACTGAAGCCCCCTATTGGTATACTTTTTTGCAATGCTTACCACCAATCTTAAATTGGCATTGATCATTCTCCCTTTGGCAATTCTGGTATTGTGCTGACCCTGTTCGATTTGGGCCAACACGCGCTTCAGGCCCTGACCGTTCATTTTTAATTGGAGCTTTTCTTGATGAATGGCTTCCAATATCTGACTTGCGCGTTTGACAATGGCTGAAAGTTCGGTTTTTTTCTGCTTATGCTCTTTCGATAACCTTGCGACAAATTTTGTTTTCTGCTTGCAACCCTTGCGCATCTCGGTCAGCGTGACTCCCAACTGTGAAGCACATTGTGAAAACTCATGTTCCAGACTGTCGAACCGAGTTATATAGCGTTCGACCTCATCCACAACAGAATTGATCAGTTTGGCATCCAACCTCCAATCCTTGATGTGTTCAAAGATCTTGTGGTTCCTACGATTTATACAGCGTCTCGCTCTGCGACGGGCGTGAGGGTCCATCTTAGAAGAGACCAGGAATTCGCGATAATGTGCGTTTTCCTGGTTTATTTCTTTGATAGCGTCAATAATCCTGCAAATTTTTTCCGTGTGTACCCATTCTTCGACAAAGGTATCGACCTCATCCACGTCCCGCAAGACATCCCTTAGGCGAATGTCGCCTTTCGAAAGAGGATCTCCCAGTCTGATAATGTTCCCCACCCCAACCGTAGACTGCACGAGGGACTGCAAAACTTCCTGATCCCCCGCTTCTATTTGCTTAGCGATTACCACCTCATCTTCTCGACTCAGTAAAGATACCAATCCCATTTCACGAAGGTACATCTTAACTGGATCAGTAACCCTGCCAAATACATCTTGCTCCGGTTTCGGAGGCGCAGCCGCCTTCTTTCCGGTCTTATGCCCCATACCCGGTTTAAGTACACTGATTTTTGTCCCATCGATCACTGCGATATCAAGTTCGTCAAAGACCATTATCATTTTATCGATCTGGTCGGGGGAAACCGAACCTTCCGGTAAGGCATCGTTTAGCTCTTCATAGGTAAGGTAGCCGCGCCTTTTCCCTTTGGTTATCAATTTTTGCAAATTCTCAGCCTTGGTCTTCTTGGGCATAGGAATTTTTCCTCCAAACCTAACATAAGGTTGTTATAAAAAAGTTTCAACGTGCTGTTGAGCACATTTTTGTTTCTCAGCAAGGAGTTGATTCAACAACTCTTGGTTATTGGTCCTTTCGGCCTCTTTAATTTTTTTTGAAAGTAGCCTAATTCGTCGCTTTCTGAGGTGGGCTTGATACTGTCTCACAATCTTGTGACAACTTTCACGATCCGCCTGTATCTCTTCCATCAACAGGGAAGAGATCAGGTTCCTCACCCGGGCGTCATCTGTCTGTGCGATCAGATCAGCCCCTGTTACAGGTCTGTTTGAAGTGGATCCCTGCAAGATCATGCGCCCTAATGCCTTAAGCTCAACTCTTTCAAATCCCTCTATAATTTCTTGCGGATTGAAATCGGGCACCATCTCCGGGCATTGCAGCATCATTGCTACGAGGACCTCTTCAAGTCTTGAGTTTTGCCGTGGCTTGGGTAAAGAGACGGCCTTTTTGTCCTTAGTTGCTGAGATTCTCACCTGTTCCAAGATGGCCGATTCATCGATGTCCAGACGCTCTGCTAAATCTCTTATGTAGACCGAACGACTTACACCGTCGAGTAAAGTGCCAAGAGGGCCTTTCAATGTTTCAATAATACGCACCTTGCCTTCCAGAGAAAGGCCGTGTTTCTTAATTGCAGACACTATAAGGAAAGGCATAACACTCATGGCCTTTTCGGTTTCCTTAAGAAACCCGTCAACACCAACTGCAAAGATATAGGAATCCGGGTCCTTTCCCTCAGGAAGAATCAATATGCGAGGATCAACCTTCTCTTCTAGAAACAGGGGCAGACTGCGTTCAGCAGCCTTTATGCCGGCCTCATCTGAATCAAAGACAAGGATCATTTGCCGGGCATACCCTTTCATGATGCGCACGTGTTGCCGCGTCAGGGCCGTTCCGAGGGTTGCTACCACACTTTGTATGCCGTGACAGTGTAAGGCAAGCAGGTCAAAATAGCCTTCTACGATAAAGACTGAGCCGCTCTGGCGGCAGGCATCTTTAGCAACATTCAAACCGTACAATGTTCGACTCTTGTGATAAACCGGTGTATCAGGTGAGTTAAGATACTTAGGGAGACTGTCGTCCAGGCAGCGCCCACCAAAACCCAATACCGTTCCCTGGATATCAGTAATGGGAAATATGATCCGGTCGCGAAACCGATCATAATATCTTCCATTTTTTGCAACTACCAGACCTGCTTTTTGAAGATCATCGAGCGGCACCCCTTTTTTTGAAAAGTATTGTGTCAGACCGGTCCACGACTTCGGTGCATACCCCAGCATAAAGCGGTCTTTGACCTCCGGTGTCATTTGCCGCTTACTCAAATACTCCCTTGCTCGTTTGCCTGAAGAGGGATGGGACAAAATCCCATTGAAATAATCGGCAGCCTCTTTGTTTATCTTGAACAACCCTTCTCTCTCTTCCAACTCCTTCTTTTTAGTAGGCGACATCCTACGAGTCGGTATCTCAATTCCGTATTTTTTTGCCAGAAACCCCACAGCCTCCGGAAAACTCAGATTATTGTATTGAACGAGGAAACTAAAAACATTGCCCCCCTGTCCACACCCAAAACAGTGAAATATCTGCTTCTCCTCGCTGACAGTAAAAGAGGGCTTCTTGTCAGCATGAAATGGGCATAACCCTATGAAGTTCTTGCCGGTTTTTCTTAGAGCAACATATTCTGAAATTACATCAACTATATCTGCTGTATTTCGAACATGAGCAATGATATCTTCGGGTATAAAACCAGCCAAGATGTGATACCCTCTATAATATGAATTCCAACAGGTTAGCGGCTTAAGTGCTTTCTCACTATTTCATTTAAAAGGCTTCCATCGGCAGAACCGGCCAATTGGCCCATCACCGTTTTCATCACCCGTCCCATGTCCTTCAAGTCTTTTACGCCCAGTTCTTGAATCATCCCGGCGACAATAGTGTGCTAACGTATACCGTATCCTTTTCCTTTGTTGCGACAATGAGTCGGTTATGTATCGTTTTTTGTAATGACATGTTTATGTTCTCTATGGTCAGCCCAGGGGGTTGTCTTCATGGGAATGGGATACCTTGGATACATGAATTGCAAGAAGCGAATAAGTGTGACACCCGGGATTTTGTATAAGCGCCTAAAATGGAATTCACCTTAGGTGTTAGAGGATAGGCCATCGTTTGGATAGTCAACTCCACGAAAGGCACGAAAGGATTAGATTTTTTGCAAAAATTATTTAAACTTGAAGTCTAGGATTTTAATTATGAAATGTCAAGAAAAAAATGAGAAAATTATATCTTACGCGTTAGCCCGGGCAACCTCAATGGCCTGCTTCAGATTTAGGGTGCCTGAATATAAAGCCTTTCCTGTGATAACCCCTTCAACACCCAAGCGCTCAAGTGGGAGAAGTGCCATGATATCGTTAATATCCGAAACACCTCCAGAGGCGATTATTGGAATGGACACGGATTCAGCTAATTGCTCGGTCTCGGCAATATTTGGCCCGGTTTGCATCCCATCTTTGTGAATGTCCGTAAAAATGATGCCGGCAAGCCCATAGTCCTCAAAACCCTTGGCCACCACATTAGCCTGCTGCTCGGTCGTTTGTGTCCATCCCTCAATGGCTACCATTCCGTTGCGGGCATCAATTCCTACAATGATTTTACCTGGAAAGGCCTGGCAGGCTTTCTCAACCAGACGAGGATTCCTAATCGCCTCAGTACCAAGAATAACCCGACTCACTCCCATGCCAATAAACATGGAAATAGTTTCCATGCTACGTATCCCGCCACCAAGCTGTATGGACATACGAACCCTGTCTAAGATACGTTTTATAGCTTCAACGTTTTGTGGGCTCTTGCGGAAAGCTCCATCCAGGTCGATAACGTGTAGCAATTCTGCTCCCTCTGCTTCCCACTTTGCCGCCATGGCTGATGGGTCATCAGAGAATATCGTCTCGGAATCTTCGCGTCCCTGGAGAAGCCTGACACACCGGCCCCCTTTTATGTCAACTGCAGGGATAATCAGCATCTATAATATCCTGTAAGCGTTCAGGGGTTCAGAGGTTCAGAGGTTCTGGGCTCAATGGAGTCTAAGGTGAAAAAAACAAAGATAACCCTTAACGGTGAACTCTGAACCTGTGAACGGCTACAATATCCCTTTGGTAGAACGGACTTCGACAATTCTTTCGTCCAGAATGGTGGCCTCATCGAGGGCCTGGCCAAAGGCCTTAAAGATGGCTTCTATAATGTGGTGCGTATTCTCGCCATACATGAGGTTGATATGGAGGGTCGCGCCGCTTCGGTTGACAAAAGCCCGGAAGAATTCTTGAATGAGGTGTGCGGCAAAACGCCCGGTGGTTTCACGTTTAAGGCCAACATTATAGACAAGGCAAGGCCTGTTAGAAAAGTCAATCACGACAGAGGCCAGA
>JAUWMM010000122.1 GCA_030613145.1 Desulfobacterales bacterium
CAACTATTCCTGCCCATGCCGGCTTGCCCGGCTCTCTAAGTCCCCTCATTAGCCACATAAAGGTAAAAGAGGACTATGAACCCCTGATCCGATCCCTTGTAGGGCACGTGATGGTTGCTGAAGATCTTAAGGCTGCGCTTGAGCTTTGGAACAGAAATGGGTTTCCCCGGACCGTGGTCACAGGAAAAGGGGATCGTGTTTGCCCTCAAGGTATCCTCATAGGTGGGAGTCCGGACAATGCGGCTTCAGGCATCTTGGCCAAGAAGAGAGAAATCAGAGAATTAGGCAAACAGCTTTCACGGCTGGAGACCTCGACTGCTGAGGCAAAATCCGAGCAGGAACGATTGCAAACCGCAACCATTGCTTTGGAAACACAAATTCAGAAGCTCCGACAAATTCAGCGCCAAAAAGGTCAAGAAGAAATAGACCTTGAAAAAGAGCATTACCGGCGCGAGGAAGAGCTGAAGCATGCCAAAGATCGGCTGAGAATCTTAGACCTTGAGGCTCAGCAAATCAAAGGGGAGCAAACCGACCTGGATCAAGAGTTCTCTGGGTATGAGGAGATCCTGTCCGAGCTCTCCCGTGATATTAAAATAACAGAAGCCGACATCGTCCGGAAAAGCGTGCAGATCAATGAGACCTCAGAAAACCTGGAATCCTCCAACCAGATGCTTATGGGGCTGAGGCTGGAATTGACGAGACTGCAGGCACAACACGACAACGCCAAAAACGACCTGCGACGTTTAAGAAACTTCCAAGATGAGGCCATGGAAAAATTGAGCTACTTGACCAGCCAGCAGAAGCAAAGAGAACAAGACAAGATTGCTGTTGAACAGCGGCTGGCAAGAGATCGAGACAAAATTGCCCTTTTGTATGCAGAGCTAAAGACACTCGAAAACGCCTCAGACGAAATGGAAAGTGAGTATCAGACAATTGAAGGGATGCTGGCAGAAAATGACCGGGCACTCTCTGATGTTAGAAGCGCTCAACAACAAGCCTTGCAGAAAATCCAGCAGCTCGAACTAAAACAAGCCGAACGCAGGATGCAGTGCGAACACCTTGTAAGCCGCATTAAGGAAACCTACCACCGAGATATCGAAGTTTCTGATCATGAGGACAACACAGAAGGGCTTTCAGTGGAAGAGATGGAAGGTACGCTGGCACGCTACCGCGAACAGATTGCCAGAATCGGTGATGTAAACCTTGCAGCGATCCGGGAATATGAGACCCTGGAGGAACGGTACCGATTTCTCACTGAACAGCGGGACGACCTTGTGGAAGCCATAGAGGCACTGCGTAGAGTCATTCGCAGGATCAACCGGACGTCTTTGAAACAGTTCATGAAGACCTTCAGGGCTGTTAATGAAAAACTGCAAGAGGTCTTTCCAAAGCTGTTTGAGGGTGGTGCGGCCAAGTTGGTGCTCACCGACCCAAAGAGACCCTTAGAATCAGGCGTGTCTTTCTTCGTTCATCCCCCAGGGAAAAAACTGACTCGCATGAGCCTGCTTTCCGGAGGCGAAAAAGCTTTGGCGGCTATTTCCCTTGTCTTTTCACTTTTTCTAATAAAGCCGAGTGCGTTTTGTGTTTTTGATGAAATCGATGCCCCTTTGGACGACGCAAACGCGTATCGCTTTAACCAACTTCTTCAGCAAATAGGACAGGACTCTCAGGTCATAATGGTTACGCACAATAAGCATACCATGGAGGTTGCAGACGCCCTTTTTGGTGTGACCATGGAGGACAAGGGAATTTCGAAGCTCGTCTCAATAAATCTTCAAACTCAATAACCAATTTTTATCTCTCACAGAGCCCGTGGAGGCACCGAGTTCTTGAGCGGGCGAGAGAAGCTTATAATCATGGCTCTTAAATGGTTCAAAAGGAAAAAGAAAGCAAATAAGACCCCTGATGAGATTGTCCGGCAAGACCCGGCGCCTGAAAAGCCTGAAGAGATTGAAGAGATTGAAGGGGCCGCAGAGGCCGAGGAAACGGAAAAACCCGAAGAGGATTCTCCCGTACCACAAGCGCCAAAACAGGGTTTTTTGGTCAGACTTAGAAATCGCATGTCCAGGACACGAAAGGCCCTTAGCGGCCGCCTGGACAATCTGCTGCTTGGAAAGAAGGAGATTGACGAAGAGTTACTCGAAGAACTGGAAGAGATTCTCATTACCTCCGATATTGGCGTACGGACGACCATAGCCCTCATTGAAAAAGTCAAGGAAAGAGTTGAAAGAAAGGACCTGATCCATCCCGATGAGCTCAAAAATGCACTACAGAGTGAGATTCTCGCCTTTCTCAATGTCCCATCCAAGCCGGTTAACATATCGAATAACAAACCCCATGTGATCATAGTGGTCGGAGTAAACGGCGTCGGTAAAACAACCACCATCGCAAAGCTCTCGGATCGCTACATAAAACAAGGACAGCGGGCACTATTGATCGCAGCCGACACTTTCAGGGCGGCTGCTGTCGAACAGCTCGAAATTTGGGGAGACCGTGTAGGTGCTGAAGTCATTCGGGATAAGAGACACGAAATAAAGCCCGATGCTAAAGTCGATCCTTCTGCTGTAGTCTATGACGGCATTCAGGCCGCAACATCGAGGGGCGTGGATGTGGTATTGATCGACACGGCAGGCCGACTTCATACCAAGGTCAATCTCATGGAACAACTCAAGAAAATCCGCCGGACGGTTGTCGGCCTGATCCCTAATGCACCTCACGAAATCCTACTGGTTTTGGATGCCACTACCGGCCAAAACGCAATATCACAGACACAACTCTTTCATGAAGCCATTCAGGTTACGGGGATTGTCCTCACAAAACTCGACGGCACGGCAAAGGGGGGGGTCGCGGTGGGTTTATGCCACAACTTCAAGCTTCCTATCCGGTATATCGGACTTGGAGAAAAGACCGAGGACCTGCAAGACTTTGATGCTGATGCATTTGCAAAGGCATTGTTTTAGGAAGTAAGCTGATGTCGAAAAACATTCTGGTCATTGACGACGAACCCAATTTGCGCCACGTTCTCACAGTAGTGCTTGAAAAAGCAGGCTACACCGTCAGTTCCGCTGCAGACGGCAAGGAAGCCATCTCTATAACCGAAACCAAGCCTTTTAACGTAATCCTTTGCGATTTGCGCATGCCCCGAATGGACGGTCTTGCCTTCTTAAAGCACGCAACCACACGGGCTCTTGATGCAGCTATCATCATGATGTCGGCCTACGGCACGATCGACACGGCTGTTGAAGCTATGAAGCTGGGAGCCGCCGACTATATTTCCAAACCCTTTAAGCCGGATGAGATTCTCCTCAAGCTTGGGCAAATCGAGGAACGTAACCGATTGCGACAAGAAAACATCAGGCTATGGGATGCAGTTCAAGAGACCTTCTCGTTTCAAAATATCGTAGCCAAGAGTGAGTCTATACGCAAAATTTTTGACACCATCCAGAAGATTGCCGACTACAAAACTACGGTCCTGATCACCGGCGAAAGCGGCACTGGAAAAGAATTGATCGCAAGGGCCATCCATTTCAACGGGGCTCGCAAACATAAGCCAATTGTGGCTGTAAACTGCGGCGGTTTGCCTGAAAACCTTTTGGAAAGCGAACTCTTCGGCCATGTCAAAGGAGCGTTTACCGATGCGGTTGGTGACAAAAAAGGGATTTTTCAGGAGGCCAGCGGTGGGACCCTTGTCCTTGATGAGATCGCAGAACTGCCTTTATCGCTTCAAGTAAAGCTTCTTCGCGTGCTGCAGGATGAAATGGTACGCCCTGTTGGAAGTACGCAATCTGCCAAGGTGGATGTGAGGATCATAGCTGTTACGGCAATAAATTTGGCCGAGGCGGTTAAACAAGGCATTTTCAGGGATGACCTGTTTTATCGGATTAATGTGCTCTCGATCCATGTGCCACCCTTGCGGGACAGAAAAGGTGATATTCCTCTCTTGGTCAATCATTTTATCGAAAGGTTCAACAAACGACTGAATAAAGAAATAAAGGGGGTTAGACCTGAGGCCCTCCAGGCCCTGATGGACTACCCGTGGCCGGGTAACGTTAGAGAACTTGAAAATGTTATTGAACGGACCATGGCGTTGACGGAAAAATTCAAGATAGACGTGGATGAACTGCCGGAAGAGATACGAAGTAGCGGCGCTGCTACACGTGATCCTTGGCCGACTGACAGTATCTCTCTTAAAACTAATACCATGGCACTGGAAAAAACACTGATTCAAAGAGCCCTCCGCGAAACAAACAACAACCGGACTCACGCGGCCAAACTCTTGGAAATCAGCCACCCCACACTTCTTTCAAAGATGAAAACGTACGGGATTTCGTGAAGGGCCTATCCCTGAATGCCTGTATTTTGCGCAAAAGAGGATGGCGGCAACAGGAAACCGAGGCGGAATCTATCTTGGTGAAGAAATAAAATTAAAAAAAATTCATTATGCTGTTGACATGTCCATAATATCAATGTTAGGGAAAACCACTTTTACAATGGGTTTCTGCAACAAAGTTGACGGTTTTGCAAAAATGGCCGCTCAACGACGATCAGGCTCAATTGAAATCGTTTGTTTCATAAGACCAAAATGATACATTTGGCGTAAACCTAAAAAAGGGAGGGGAGCAAACATGACAAAGGCAGAAATTGTGGAGAAAATGGCCAAGGATGCCGACATATCTAAGGCGGCGGCCGGTACTGCTCTGAATTCATTCGTGGATAGCGTCACCAAGGCCCTGAAAAAGAAGGATGGCAAGGTAACGCTGGTAGGCTTTGGTACTTTTTCAAAGGTGCGGCGCAAAGCACGCAAGGGCAGGAATCCTCAGACGGGAGCAACGATCAAGATAAAAGCTTCCAACACTGTAAGATTCAAGCCGGGCAAAGCATTAAAAGACGCCATGTAGATTCACTGGCCAGGAAGATTCGGTGTATTGAGTGGTTCTCATCCGGAAAAGACGTTTTCCGGATGAGAACCAACCGCTTTATACAAAGGTAATTTCAAAGCCGTCAAACTCGCCGGAGTAAGGCTCCCATTCTACAGATACTTTCCGTACACGGGCCAATGGGGGGCCGGCATTACACCATTTCAACATAGACTTCACATTGCTTTCCTCACCTTCAAGGACCGCCTCTACCCTGCCATCCGCAAGATTTCTCACCCAACCTTTAACGCCCCGTTCTAAGGCTGCACGCCTTGTGTCCAGCCTGAAACAGACACCCTGGACGCGCCCGTCAATTGCGACACGAGCTCTAACCTTTTTCATGCCTTTTCTCCTGTGAAAGCTCCTCTACCAATCCCTTTTCATCAAGTATCCTGACCCCTAAGTGCCGGGCCTTTTCAAGTTTGGAGCCTGGATCTTTTCCAGCTACCACGTAGGTGGTCTTGCGGCTCACAGAGCCGCCAACCTTGCCGCCCGAAGCTTCAATACGAGCCTTTGCTTCAGTACGTGTCATGGAGTCAAGTGCCCCCGTTAGAACGAATGTCATACCGGCCAAGGGCTCGTCTACAGGAGCCCCCTTGGTTTCAATCGTGACACCAGCTTTTAGCATCCGTTCAATGTTTCTCTGATTTTCAGGGTTCTCGAAAAATGCTCGCACGCTTTGCGAAATTTCCTCTCCTATTCCCTTGACTGCCGTCAATTCCTCCTTGCTAGCAGCCACCAATCCCTCTAATGTCTTCATGGCACGGGCTAATATCTGTGCTATGTGCTCACCTACATGGCGGATGCCAAGGGCGTAGACAAAACGGGCAAGACTGATTTGTTTACTTGTTTCTATGGCATCCATGAGGTTTTGGGCGGATTTTTCGCCCATCCTTTCAAGGGCACCCGTGGTTGCCTCATTAAGAAAAAAGAGGTCTGCATAGGATTTCAATAACCCTTTATCTACCAATTGGTTTGCTAGTTTGTCGCCCAGACCATCAATATCAAAGGCACCTTTGGAGGCAAAATGTTTAATGCGTTCCTTTAACTGAGCAATGCAATTGGCATTCACGCATCTCCTTGCGGCTTCCCCTTTCAGGCGAACCACCTCGGAACCGCATACCGGACATACGGTAGGCATCTGAAATGCTTGCTCAACCCCTGTACGTTTGGTTGTAATTACTTTGACAACCTCGGGAATCACATCTCCGGCACGCTGGATCAACACGGTGTCGCCTACACGGATGCCTTTCTTCTTGATTTCATCCTCATTGTGAAGAGTGGCACGGCTAACTGT
>JAUWMM010000136.1 GCA_030613145.1 Desulfobacterales bacterium
CAGACATATGAAGTGAAAGAAACGCAGTGGATGATGTTGCGTCATGAACGCTGTGATTTTGTTGTATCGAAGAAACTCAATGGCGATTAATAGAAAGAAAATAATAGAGTTGGCCTCCAGCCTGCCGATCGCAAGTAATAAACAAGGGATTATAGCCGCATTTGGTGTATATGTGGTCATGAATTACAATGAGTTCTTTTATAAATTGGTCTCAAAAATTATCAATATGGTGGATGATACAGCAGCTCAGGCGGTAGAACATAAGCTCTACGATGCAGTGTTGGAGTGTGGCTATCACACGTTCCATGGAGCCCGGTCCTCAATGGATTGGCGGGACTTGATCCTTCCCATGATCAAAACACCGGAAGATGAAATCTATGCCTTGGTGGCTTTTACGAACATATTCGGCATAGGTTATATTGAAGTGGAAGAATTAATCCCCGGGAAAAGGCTTGTCACTACGGTAAGAAACGCTTATGACCCGGGCCGATATCTTGAAGAATACGGTTCTCAACCTAGAGGACGATGTTATATGTTCAATGCTTGTACCGCCTCCTATATGGACCTTGTCTATGCTGCTCAATACCCGGACGGCATGGGGACCTTTATATCAAAAGAGATGACGTGCCGCTCTATGGGGCATCCTACCTGCAGGTTCGTAGCCGAAATTCACCAATAAGATAGACTTATGACATTGAAAGATAATAAGACAATTAAATGGTCTTCAGACGTCAGTGCGCCCGAAATATTGCACTCGATGCCGGATGCAGTATTTACTACCGATCGCCAAATGAGGATTAACTATTTTAATCAGGTGGCGAGCGAAATGACCGGGTTCAGCCCCCAAGAGGCTCTGGGTATGTATTGTAAGGACATATTAAAGTCCAATATTTGTGAAACAGAATGCCTCATCAAAAAGGCGCTTGATACCCATCAAAATATCTTTAATGTAGAGACGGTCTTAACAACCGCCGGTAGGAAAAAAATCAGCATACTAATCAGCGCTTCGCTTCTCACTGACTCATCCGGAGAGGTCGTCGGATATCTGTGTGTATTTAGAAATATTATGGTGCTTAAGAAAATGATGTCCGATCTGGAAATCTCTAGTGATAAGCTGGTTGAAATCAACAAGCAATTAACGCAGGAGATAGAAGAGCGCAGTCGGGCAGAGGAGCAGTTGCGGCAGAGTGAAGGCAAACTTAATGCCATGTTGCTGTCTATTGTTGATCACATGAGCATGATGGACAAAGACTTGAATATTATCTGGGCCAATGAAATCGCCAAGAACCTCTTTGGTGATGATATTGTCGGCAAAAAATGTTTTGAAGTCTACCATAAAAGAAAAAAACCTTGTGAACCATATCCTTGCCTTACGCTTAAGGCATTTCAGGATGGGAAGGTCCATGAGCATGATACCCAGGTGATAGATAAAGACGGCAAGACAAAGCATTTCCATTGTACTGCCAATGTGGCGTTTAGAGACAAAGATGGAAAACCCACTGCAGTGATAGAAGTTTCGAAAGACACAACCGCGAGCAAGCTGGCCGAGGAAGATAGAAAGAAACTGGAAACCCAGCTCTACCAGGCGCAAAGGATGGAATCTATAGGCACCCTGGCAGGAGGTGTTGCCCACGACTTTAATAACCTACTAATGGGTATACAAGGATACGCTTCTTTGATTTTGAAGGACATAGATATGACTCAGCCTCAATATAACTGGGTCAGACGCATTGAAGATCAGGTTAAAAGAGGCGCAGAATTGACCAGGCAGCTTTTGGGGTTTGCCAGAGGCGGCAAGTATGATGTTAAGCCGACAGACATCAATGAACTCGTAAGAAAGAGCTCAAGCATGTTTGGCCGCACCAAGAAGGAAGTCACCATAAAGGCGGAATATGAGCAGAATATCTGGACAGTGGAAGTTGATCAGGGCCAGATTGAGCAAATCTTCTTGAATCTTTATGTAAACGCCTGGCAGGCAATGCCGGCTGGGGGCAATCTTTTTCTGGAGACCAACAATGTTACACTGAGTGAAAGCTTTACCAAGCCATATCACCTGCAACCCGGCAAATATGTTAGGATATCTGTAACCGACACCGGCACGGGTATGGATGAGGCGACACAACTAAGGATATTTGATCCCTTTTTTACGACAAAACAAATGGCTCGGGGTACGGGCTTGGGCCTGGCTTCAGCCTATGGGATTGTTAGAAATCACGAAGGTATCATCAATGTTTACAGTGAAAAGGGCCAAGGCAGTACCTTTAATATTTATCTGCCGGCAGTAGAATCAGTCTTCTCGGATGCCGAGCCGGTTGTCGAGGACGAACTAATTAAGGAAGGGACTGAAACCATCCTTTTGGTCGACGATGAGCAAGTTGTCCTGGATGTTGGCAAAGAGCTGCTAAGGGAACTTGGCTACACAGTCCTTGAGGCCGGAGGTGGCAGGGAGGCAGTTGAAATCTATAAGGAGAACAAAGACAAGATTGGCTTGGTCCTCCTCGACATGGTCATGCCGGGCATGGGCGGTAGAGAGGCCTACGACAAGATGAAGGAGATCAACCCTGATGTAAAGGTTTTACTATCAAGCGGATACAGCAAAGACGGCCTGGCCACTGAGATATTGGAACGAGGCTGTAATGGGTTTATCCAGAAGCCGTTTAACATGAAGGAGATCTCTGAAAAAATAAGGGAGATTTTGGACAAAGAGTAGATACCCACGGGCTCACGCCCTGGTCCTCTGTCAGTTGTTGATCGATATGTGGCTAATTTTTACAACAAGAGAGTTAGTTCCTTACTTAGTTCTATGATTAGTGTTTTTTCTGGTACAAAATAAATCCGAATATCGAATATCGAAATCCGAAACAAATTCAAAACTCGAATTTCCGAATGTTCAAAACAGCGCGGTTCTATGTGGAATACGATTTTTTTTGTTTTGGTCATTTGAGCTTTATGGAGATTCGGTCATTGTTTCGAATTTCGATATTCGAATTTCGTATTTTCCGGCTTGTCCGGGTTAGGATAAATTAGGATGCCTAAAACGTTATTGGTAGAAATTGTAACAGAAGAAATACCCGCAGGATATATTGTACCGGCCCTTGAGGCCATGGAAACCCTTATGGGCCAGAAACTGTCACGGGCCCGCATTGAATCCGCCGGAGGCGGAAAGACCTTTGGAACCCCGAGGCGCTTGGCGCTCATGATTCCAGACGTGGCTGAGCGGCAATCCTCTATCACGAGAGAGGTCATAGGCCCCCCTAAGGCAGTAGCCTTTAACGGTGAAGGACAGCCCACGAGGGCAGCTGAAGGCTTCGCAAAGAGTCAGGGAGTTTCAGTTAAACGCTTGAGCATCAAGGCCACAGCCAAAGGGGAATATGTCTGTGTTAATAAACTTGAACGAGGACTGGCATCCTGGAAACTCCTTCAAACCATCATCCCGGAAATAATTACCGCTATTCCATTTCCCAAGTCGATGCGGTGGGCTGACCTCAGCCTTACTTTTGCCAGGCCTATTCATTCGATCCTGGCTATTTTCGGAGATAGGATCATTCCATTCAAGCTGGAAAACATTAAGAGCGGCAGGCGTACTGTAGGCCATCGCTTCATGCATCCACGCACTATTGCCATTTCCGATTTTTCCGAATATGTGGCTACCCTGCAATCGGCCTTTGTTGTGGTAGATATTGCAGAACGAAAGAAGGTAATCCGGGAAGAAATAGCCAAAGCCGCACGTAAGCTTGGTGGTGAGGTGATCTCTGATGAGGGGCTACTCGACACTGTTACCCATCTGGTGGAGTACCCGGCCGTGTCTGCCGGAACCTTTGATGACGCTTTTCTCAAGCTTCCCCGTGAAGTCCTGATTACTGCTATGAGGGAGCACCAAAAATACTTTGCCGTGGTGAGTTCAAATCATCAATTGTTGCCCTGTTTTATTGCGGTGAACAACACACCTGCCGAAGATATGTCCGTACTCACCTCCGGGCACGAGCGGGTCATTCGGGCCAGACTTGAGGATGCTCGCTTCTTTTATGAAACCGATTTAAAAACGCCCCCCCATGAAATGGTCGAACGGCTTAAGGGTGTCATGTTTCAGGCCAAACTCGGCACCATGTTTGAAAAGGTGTCTCGCGTCCGGAAACTGGCCGAACATCTTGCCGACTTGACATCTCCTGAGCAAAAATCCGCGGTATCGCAGGCAGCATGGCTGTGCAAATCAGACCTGACCACCCAAATGGTCAATGAGTTCCCCAAACTCCAAGGGGTGATGGGCCGCATTTATGCGGCCCGTGCAGGGGAGCCTGAGGCTGTGGCACGGGCGATTGAAGAGCACTATCTGCCCGCGTATTCCGGTGGCCGACTGCCTGAGACGGCTGCAGGTGCGCTGCTTAGCATGGCTGACAAGCTGGATACGATCTGCGGCTGCTTTGGAATAGGTCTCATCCCCACCGGCACCTCTGATCCATACGCCTTGAGACGTCAAGCCGTAGGAATTATCCAGATCATGCTGGCCAGGGCTTTTTCCGTTTCTCTTAAAGGACTGATTCAAAAAAGCTTTGAGCTTCTGCAAGACAAGATATCTGGAGAGACAGAGCAACCCGCGCAAAATGTCCTCACCTTTTTTCAGCATCGCATGGAACACCTATTAGTCGAAGAAGGGTTTTCCAAAGATGTAATTACTGCTGTGGTAAGCGTTTCCATGGATAATATACCGGCGGTCCGAAAGCGGACGGAGGCCCTCGAGGCCCTGAAAGCCAAGCCCGACTTTGAGCCTCTGGCCATAGCGTTTAAACGCGTCGTTAACATTATCAGACAGGCCAGACAACTGGGCGAGATCGCTTCAGGCCATGGCCGGATGAACTCAGATCCAGGCCTGTTTCAGCAACCATGCGAGCAAGCCCTTTATGACGCTTTGCAAAGGGTGAAGCAGAACATATCTGAGGATCTGAAAAAAGGGGACTTTGACCGTGCCGTGCTCACCGTTGCCACATTGAAACAGCCGGTGGATGCCTTTTTCGACGGTGTTATGGTCTTAACTAAAGACCAGAGTTTAAAACAGAACCGTCTTGCCCTCCTTGGAGAGATTGCCGGTCTCTTTTCCATCTTTGCCGACTTTTCAAAAATTTCGACGTGATGGAAGTGTCCGTTGATAGTTGTCAGTAGTCCGTGGTCAGTTGATAAAGACAACAAACAACGAACAACAAACAACGCACTGAGCCCAAAGCACTTCGATTCACGATTTGCGATTCCTCATGTAGGTAAGAAAAATGCCCACTATGGTCTTAGCGTCCCGAATTTCACCCTTTGTGATCATTGCAAGGGCGGTCTCAAAGGGTGTAGGCTCGGCCTTTAAGACCTCATCATCCTCAAGCTTCTGCCCGACCGATCTCAATCCTGTGGATAGAAAAATGTGGATATGCTCATCAGTGTATCCAGGAGCAGGCAGAATTTCTGCAAGTTTATGAAGGCTTGAGGCTTCATAGCCTGTCTCTTCCACTAATTCTCGTCGGGCGCACTCAACGGCCTTTTCACCCGGCTCCAAAGTTCCAGCCGGTATCTCCCATAGGAATTGATTCACAGCATGGCGGTACTGCTTGACTAGAACGACCTTCCCATCGTCCAGGAGCGGCACCATGGCCGCAGCACCGGGATGGCGTACAACCTCCCGGTCTTTTGTCATACCGTTCGGCAAGGTCACTTTCTCAAGCACCACATCAAAGATCTTGCCATTGTATATATTCGTGATCTCGTGTACTTTGACGGACATCAGTATCCTCCTTTGCCCCTTAATCACCCTATCTATGACTACCACAGCACCTGTCAGCCCCGCAAGCCGTGATCTTTTTTGGGATTTCTGGGACACGCAGGCTCTGCCACGTTAACTTGTCCGGCCAACTTGCATAACCCTTGACAGCGAAGTCTGACATATCATAAGTTTCTTTC
>JAUWMM010000255.1 GCA_030613145.1 Desulfobacterales bacterium
CAGACATAATGGGTAAACTGTTGGAATTTTCTCACGTTGATAACGAGGCACCCCTTGGTCCTGTGGGGGTCCAAGGCCCCGCTGAGGGCGGACATGAATCTACGGACATAGCCCTTTTTGTTCGAACATCTGACGAGGTCCTTGACGGCTGGGATCGGCAGAAGATTGTTGATGCCATGGTCCGAGAGGCCCTTGTCGACCAAGACACGGCAGAGTCAATAAGCCTGGAAGTGGAAGAGATCATTCATGCCTCCAGCATTTCCATGGTTACCGCGCCGCTGATCAGAGAACTGGTTGATGCCAAGCTCATTGAGCGGGGGTTAGAGCAGGCCCGCAAGATGCACACTCGCTTGGGGGTTCCCCTGTATGACGTCGAGCAGATGATCATGCATCCAAATAAGGAAAATGCCAATGTTCCCCACGGACCCGAGGCGACCAACCTCACTCTGGCCGAAAGCATTAAGAAGGAATACGGCCTCTTAAACGTATTTTCACCGGAGGTGGGAGATGCCCACATGCGGGGGGCCATTCACCTGCATGATCTTGGCTTCATAGACCGGCCTTACTGCTCCGGACAATCCTTGGAATATCTTAAAAAATTCGGCCTTAACCTGCCCAATTCCTTGGCTATGGCAAAACCGGCCAAACACCCCGAGGTCCTGCTCGCACACATGGTCAAGTTCGCGGCGGCCTTGCAGAGCAACTTTGCCGGAGCCATAGGCTGGGATGCGGTGAATCTCTTTTTTGCCCCGTATCTGGAAGGCCTTGAAGACAGGGCCGGTGAGCAACTGGCCCAGAGGATGATCTTTGAATTTTCGCAGCAGGCCGTGGCGCGCGGGGGGCAGGCCATCTTTACGGATATCAACTTGTACTGGGAAGTCCCCAAACACTTTGAGAATGTGCCGGCTATCGGACCCGGAGGTTCTTATACAGGCAAGACTTACAGCGAGTACGAAAAGGAAGCTCAGCGTTTTGTGTGGAAGCTCTTTGATGTATTCAAGGAGGGAGACGGTGCCGGCAGGCCCTTTTTTTTCCCAAAACCCTTGGTCCACATTACCGAAAAGTTTTTTAAGACTCCTGGACACGAGGCGTTTTTAAATCACATCTGCGATGTGGCTTCCGACAAGGGCAATACCTACTTTGTGTTTGACCGTGGGGAAACGGCAAAGATATGCGAGTGCTGCCGTCTGAGCTTCAAGTTGGAACGCTCAGATCTGGAGGATGCCAAACAACCATGGAAGATGCGGTATTCGGCGCTTCAAAATGTGACCCTTAACCTGCCCCGACTTGCCTATGAGGCCGAAGGAGATGATACCAAGCTCTTTGCCAAGATAGGCGAGCGTATAAGAATAGCCGTAAAGGCCCATCAGGAGAAACGAGACTTTATCAAGCGCCTTCTTTCCCATAAATCCTCAGGGCCTTTGACTCTACTTAATATGGCTCTGGACGGTACCCCGTACCTAAGAATGCATCGGTGCACCTTCCTTATCGGCATGGTGGGCCTAAATGAGCTCATTCAGCATCACAAAGGCGAAGAGATGCATGCTTCTGTTGATGCGATGAGGTTCGGCCTGAAAATCATTGCTCACATGAAGCTTCTGGCGGACCAGTACAGCCGTAAACATGACATGCGCTTTGTGCTTGAACAAACTCCGGCAGAAAGCACGGCGTATCGTTTTGCAAAGCTTGACTTGAAGTATTTTCCCAAGGAAGCATCCACTGTGGTCAAGGGAGAGCAAACCGCAGGCGAGGTTTATTACACCAATTCAACCCTTTTCGATGTGGGTGCGCCTATGAACCCGGTTGAGCGCGTAAAGTTTGAAGGGCGTTTCCATCCCCTGATTGAGGCCGGTGCCCTAACCCATGTGTGGCTTGGCGAGTCAAAGCCACCGGCAGAGTCTCTAGCCGATTTTGTCATAAAAACTTTCAAACAAACCAAAAACGATCAGATCGCCTTTTCCCCTGAATTTACCAGTTGCAGGGTATGCGGCAGATTAAGCCGTGGGCTCCACGATGCCTGTGGCCACTGCGGGAGTTCAGATGTGGACGGAATTACCCGTATTACGGGTTACTTCACCAAGATTTCAAGCTGGAACAAGGGAAAGCTGGGGGAACTTAAAGACCGCTATAGGAACAATGGACAGTTTGTCGGGAGGAAAGCATGACTCTTTTTACGAAAAGTCTTTGCAGTGCCTGTCAGAAGATCAAAAAGGAATTTGACCTGAACACTTTAGGCGTAAAAGTAGAGGAACTGGGGGCTCATAATCCTGCAGCCTTGGCTCATTTGGCCTGGCATGAGCTGGTGGAAGACGCTGAAAAGACCCTTCCAATCCTGGTATTGAATGATTCATCGGCGATTTCCGACACAGGAAAAATCGAAAACTATCTTTCCAAGATAGCCACCAGTCATTAGTCACTGGTAACCTATCGTCAAATGACTAATGGCCAACCTCTCCCTATCAAGGGCTTCATCGAAACCTCCTTCCTGGATTGGCCGGGACATGTCTGTGCCGTTATCTTTTTGCCCTATTGCAACCTCAGGTGCCCTTACTGTCATAACCACCAGCTTGTCTTAAAGCCGAACAGCCTGGAAACCCTATCCCTCGATTCGATATTAGAACGGCTCCGGCCTCTCAACGACTGGATTGGCGCCATTTGCATCACGGGTGGGGAACCCACCATACATCGGGAACTGCCGGACCTGCTGCGAAAGATCCACGAGGCCGGTTTCAAGACCAAGCTTGACACCAATGGAACCCAGCCTGATATCCTTAATTATCTTATCACGGAAAAACTCGTAGACCATGTTGCCATGGACGTGAAGGCCCCCCTGGATGACGAGGCATACGCCCGCTGTGCCGGGGTGTTCGTACCAACGAGTATAATCAAGGAGTCGATTAAGGTTCTTATGGCAGCTGGTGTTTCCTCCGTGTTTCGATGCACGGTGACCCCGACTCTCCTTGAGGAACAAGATGTTTGTCTCTTGGCCGAGCAGCTCATGGACTTCCGGCGAGAAGGACTTGCCGGTCCTGACGAGGGCCTGTCCCTGACCCTTCAGAACTTCAACCCTGCCGACCCCATGTAGCCAACCTTAAAGAACGTAAAGCGCTGCACAGAGGAGAAGCTTGCACGCATGCAGGATGCGGTCAACCGCATACTTGGTGCAACCCGTAAAGATGGTCTTTCCTCTTAGAGAACGTATTCATTCTTTACCTTCGAGATGATGCCGCTCCCACCATATCTTACAAGCAAAGACCAGGAATAGAAGTGCTATAGCAGTAATTGGGCAAGTGTTAAGGGCCATATAGCTCGCCCCTACCAAGGGCGTCAAGAAACAGCGCACCACGGCTCTTAGCCTGTTATGGTTTGCAATGAAGTCGGCCAAGGGTGGAGAGTAACTATAATAGAGGCTCACAGAGGCCCTGCCGGCGAAATTGGTAAACAGGTATCGGTCGCGGAACTCGCGAAGTATTTTTACCTGCGGCTCCATGGACGATCCATAAGCCGCTGTGGCGATAAAGCAGGGACCACCACCACCGCCACCGCCACCACCGGCCGGCGGGTCCTCCACCAACGTCACATTTACAATACAGGTATCCGTGGACTCCAGACCTTCATTGTCGGCAACCGTCAACCGGAAGGTAAAAGATTCCCCATCTTGTCCCACATCCGGGGCAGTGAAAGTAGGCCGAGCAGAGGAGGTGCCTGAAAGGGTAACCGAGGGACCACTTGTCTTTTCCCATAAATAAGAAGCAATACCGTCATCCGGGTCAGTGGAATTAGATCCGTTCAGAGTGACCTCAGTCCCTTCTTCAACTGTTTGATCAGGCCCGGCATCGGCCGTGGGCGGAATGTTG
>JAUWMM010000020.1 GCA_030613145.1 Desulfobacterales bacterium
GTAAGGGGCTGGATCTGTTCAGCTACAACGTCAAACCGATGTCCCATGCTGCGTAACAGCTTGATAATTAAAGCATTGTTTATCCCTCGCCCCGAGACATTGCCGTGAACGTCAGCACTGTAAGTTGGGGGACTAAAAAGCAAGTCTCCATAATTGTCGGTTGCGTGAACGCGAAGATATACTCCATTGTCCAGACACCAATTTCCGATTTTTTCGGAAGCCACGAGGGGATCTTCCCCCTCGATATTCAGGTGGCCTACATCTAAGGTTATCCCAAAATTCTTCTCTCTTACTTCTCGGGGCAGGGAATTAAAGATCTCATGTATGCAGGCGACAAATATATCAGATGTTTGTCGCTCTTTGGTCTGTGGATAGTTTTCAACGGTTATTCTTACACGGCTTCCGCCCGCCTTCTCAATCAATCCCACCATTGTTTTCAGGTTAGAGGTATCAATCAGGTGGACAACCACAGATCCTGCTCCAATATCTTTTGCCAGCTCAATGGTCTCATACTGGACTTCAAGGCATTGTGTGGGATCAAAAAATCGTTGCTTTCCCTTGGTTGGGTCCGGCGAGGGAGTATAAGGGCCAACAATGGGTGAGTGGATATCAATCTTTACACCACTCCTCAGGCATGCTTCTTTTATCTGCTCTCGTTTTTCATTGGTCAGTTCTTCTGGAAGTAGTTTGGCGTAATTGAATGGGTGAAAATCAATATCGAGTTCAACACCTTCAATATTGTCATCCTTTACTCTTTCTATCAACAATAGTGGATCCAAGATTTTACTTTCCCAAAAGGTAGTGGACCTGATACGTTTTGGATTTTTTATTTTTCTCCACGTGTCAATAGCTACCCTGTTTTTCAGGAAATCGGCCTCATATTGCTTGGCAAATTCTATGATTAGAGAATCACGGCCTTCTGACTTACCCTCGTCATAAAAGAAAAAATATGGGGCATGATCGTATAACCAACAGGCCTTCATAAGGAAAAACGGAGATTCAATAAGCCTTTTGAGCGGGGCCTCTTTCTGTTTTGTTTTGGCAAGCTCTAATATATGGGACAGACTAGTTGAGGAGAGTTCATAGCCATACTTGACACTCGATTTGTGGTGGGCAAGCAACATCAGAACCGCATCTATCTCAAGACCAGTGTTGGTCAGCAGATGACGGCTTTTCCGGCAATAGAAATCTTCTTCTTTAAGGCTTTCATCCAGAACTTTCTTGATGGTGACTCTATCCACTTTTTTAGTCACTATTTTCTGTATATAGTTCATCAATTGTTTAATGAAAGGTGACCATCCCCTTTTCCTTGGGCCGGTTGTCCATTTTTTAAAAGTCCAAAACTTGACGACTTCGTAAAAACTCGCAATAATTTGTCATTTCGAGCAAAGCGCCCGCCCTGGCGCGACAGAAGTTGGAGAATTCGCCGGAGAGAAAAACACGGTCTGTCTTCGACCCTGCCTTCGACATGCGCTCAGGCCGAATGTAGCTCAGACCGAAGGGGGCCAGGGAGAAACCCTTCCTATGTAACTTCCCGAAAACATAAGATTTCTCCCCGTGGTCGAAATGACACATTGACTGAAGCCGACTTTTTACGAAGGACATTGAGCATTTTGGGAGAAAAGCACTCGAGATGTTCAGCGTCAGAAAATGCTAACTGTCCTTGCAAAACCCGGGCCTAAGTGAGCGTAAAGAACAGTGGCCACTTCATAAATAGTACTTGAGAAAGAACTGTGAAACAGCTTCAGCCCTAATCAAACGTGTGGAAAATAATGAACTTTTTATCTCCGGCCTCCAGGGTGTACCTGCCTAGCTTAAGCCTTCTCACCACATCGCCACGCTTCCCCAGGCACTCTGCGGTAAGCTGGTAGTTGCCTGGCTTCAGCGCAAGCTTGGCCACAAGCAACTCTGCGGGTAAGGTTCTCCAGCACCTTAAATCCGCCTGCTCTGTGACCACGGCTGCCGTGGTCGTAATTATGTCGGCAAAGAGCCCGGCCACGTCACCTTGCCGTTTGCGGGTGTCGTCCGAAACGCTCTTTCCGGCAACATACTTAGCCGTAGCCCGTGCAATGGCCTTTGCCCTGACGCGGGTTTTGCGGTTCTCCAAACTTTTCATCGCTATGCGGCCTATGTGCTCGGCCAAAACGGACCGAGAGCGGTATATAGGCTCCCCCGCGGTGCTGGAGACGCAAATAACTGAGCCGCAGATGCTGCTGGTCCGCTCCTTGTATTTTGGGAAGGCGATTTTGATGACGTGGCCGTCACGCATAGGAACTATTATCGCCTCCTCCACCTTAACCGGGGCCTTACCGTTGTAATGAATCACATAGACCTCGGCCTTTTTTCTCCTCTCCTTTAACGTGACGAATCTTACCCCAGGTAGGCTTCTTTTCCAGTACGACCACTCCTCCTTGCCCATGAAGCTGGCCACGGAAAGAAGGTTCTCTTTCAACGCCGGTGGTAGGGGGGTGCCGTAGTTGACACTGAAGTCGTCTTTGTATATTTTGTAAGCCTTCTTGTAAGAAATGTAAGCATCGTTTAGATCCTCAGGGGTGCCGCCTGCCCCATAAAGGATGCCCATGAGAAACCTCGCAAAGGCGTCCTCTTTATAGACGTTCTTCTTGTCCTCGTCGTATTTGCTGTTTATGAGGTTCAGCCTGTTGTTCACCCTCCTAGCCTCCACCATTGCCTCGGCCCTCTCACCGAGCATGACATAGTTTATGGCATCAAAGAGGTTTATCATCACACTTTCGAAATCCTCGCCCCGGTAGTCGGCGACAAGATCGTTCACAAGCCACGTGGTGCCATATTTGATAATGGACTCAGTATAGCGTTCCTCAAACTCCTGGCTGGCCTGCTGGAAGATTTTGGCCGACCGGGCCCAATCGCCGGCGTAATGCGCCAGTATGGCCTGATCCATCAGGTAGATCAGGTAGTCACGTTTGCCGTACTTATCCTTATTCTTCTCAACGAGATCTATCGCGGAGCAAAAGTCCGCCGTCGCCATCAACCGGTCCACTTCCGGGTAGATCCGCATCTGTGGTGCGCAGGCCGCAACGCCGATCAATGCTGCAGCAAAAGCAGCCAGCACCACCCATTTGTTATTCCAGACCCCTTGCATGTACTATCTATGTGGGAACAGAACCCTTTGTCTTACCTTTTTGCTACATTTTCCAGCGGCTGCGGGAGACCACCTTTTTCAATTTCTTCTGCCCGATCCAGACCTTCCTGTTCGTTTCCAGGTCGTGGATCTCGAGATTCACCTGGTATAGAATCACGTACTGACCAGTTATCTGGTCCCGTATCGTGTTTATCGTTCCCTTGAGCATGAAGTCAGCCCCAATCTCCCGCCCCATTGCCTTTGCCGTCTCCGCCGAGGTGAAGCCTAACTGCATGTCGGCCCGCTCCTGCCTGAGCTCTCCTCTTTCGTCACGGGAGGCAACAAAGTCCACAAACCCGGAATTGATGAGCGCCCTCTCCAGGTCCTTCACAAAGACCTGAGTGTTTATGTGTTCGTCGGAGCGGTTGACCACTGTGCCCACAATCACCGAAGGTTTCCTTCCTTTGTGGGACTGGAAATCGGCAAACCAGGGCCGGTTAAGACAGTCTTTTATCATCTCCTCGGCCACCATACGGGAATCGGAGTCATTCCAGCGACCGGAAAGATCTACGGTCTCTTCCACTGCAGTGCGCCGGACCTTCGGGGCCGAAGTGCACCCTGCAGATAGGGCCAGGACCACCAGAAGCAAGAAGGTTAATCTAACATGTACTTTCATCTTTTATACTCCTTTCTTGACGGCTTCGTAAAAAGTCTTTTGCGAATGACATTGAGCATTTTGGGAGAAAAGCACTCAATATGTTCAGCGTTAAGAAATGCTAACTGTTTGAGGGCGTTAGCCCGAGTTGAGCGCCATGCTTCACTACGTGTTAGCATTATAGCTGAGCATCTTGAGTGCGCCCAAAATGCTCACGGAGTGAGGAAAATTGACTTTTTACGAAACCGTCTTTCTTCAGGGGTTTTATAAAGCGAGGTGTTCATTCACCAATGATTTTGACCAGGACCCTCTTTCTCCTTCGACCATCAAACTCACCGTAAAAGATCTGTTCCCAGGTACCGAAATCGAGCCTTCCCTCCGTCACGGCAACGACCACTTCACGTCCCATAATCTGTCTTTTCATATGGGCATCTGCGTTGTCCTCGCCCACGTTATGCCGATATTGTGCAACAGGCTCATGTGGTGCCAACTTCTCCAGCCAGACGTCATAATCGTGGTGAAGTCCGGACTCATCATCATTTATGAACACAGAAGCAGTAATGTGCATGGCGTTGCAGAGTACCAAACCCTCTTTGACGCCGCTTTCCTTGAGGCAGTCTTCAACCTGGGGGGTAATGTTTATAAGCGCCCGCCGGGTCGGCACCTCAAACCACAGCTCTTTTCGATAGCTTTTCATAACATTCTCCCGTTATTTGTCTTACACAGTTAGTTTCCATCCATAAATGGCCCTTTTCCGCAATCTCGGCGTCAAACTGCGATGTTGCTTGTGCGACGTACCTCGGTACGCCTCCGCGAAACCCCTTGTTTTCCTTGACCTTGCGGAAAATTGCTCATTTCTGAATTGGAAACTTACGCTTGTGCCCATTGAGTTTATACGATTCGTGGATGGGCACCAGTTAACATAAGTCGTTTTAGAAATCAATATAGGCGCTTCTTATAGCCTTTTATGGTAACTCTTTACGTTAAAAAACTGAGTTGAACAAATGGGGTGTCCGTCGGTGATGAAGGGAACGCTGGAGAGCAATTGCTTCAATGTTCAAGAGGCAACAGCATGGAAAGATGTGACCACTAGCCCAAGGCGCAAACCGCAGCACCTATCAGTGCCGCTTTGTCATTTAAGATGACTCGGACCGGTATATGAGAAAGCAAACCGCTGAACCTTCCCTTATCAATAAAGGCACTCATGAAAAGGCCTTCCCGTAGCTTGGGCAAGATCCTTGGGACAATCCCGCCTCCAAGGTAGATTCCTCCCCTAGTCAATCCGGTTAATGCCAAGTTTCCTGCGGCAGTTCCAAATATTGACACAAATAGGTCCAGGGCTTTCACGCACAGGGGCTCTCCTTCGACGAGGGCGGCCTCGGAGATCACCCTTGGCAAATCGCCCTCTTTCATCTTATGGCTCAGCCATGTCGGCTCTGTGCCTTGGCCGGTATATTTCAGCCAGCAGTAAATAATAAAAAGCCCGGGGCCTGATAAAACCCTTTCCGTGCTCACGTGACCCACACGCTGGTGAAGGTATTGCCATAAGTAGAATTCAGCTTCATTCTTTGGGGCAAAATCAGCATGGCCCGCCTCGGAGGGAACGGGAACATACAGGCCATCTTTCCAGATCATCAGGGCAGTGCCCAGCCCTGTGCCGGGAGCGATCAGGCCCAGGCTTCCTTTTCTATCTGTCCTTGCCCTGTTCAAGGAAAATAGCTCGCGCTTTGTCAGAATCGGAATGGCGTAAGCTAACGCCGTCAGGTCGTTTACCAGTTGAACCCGGTCCCAGCCATAACGATTCTTGAGCTTTCTTTCAGAAACATCCCAAGGAAGATTTGTAGTCTTGCACCTGCCATTTTTGACTGGGCCGGCAACGCCGAAACAGGCGTTTGAAACCGAAACCTCGTGCAAGCCCAAAAAGCGGTCAATTATATTCTCGAGATTGGGGGCCTCAGGGCTGGCATACTTCTCCGAGACCTTCAAAATAGGGCGCCTTTTCCCCCTCATGAAAAGACCCAGATTCGTTTTGGTTCCCCCAATATCTCCGGCCAAAATGAATGCTTCTTTATTAGCGGTAGCCATGGCTTTCCTCTCTGATTAAAGTCTTTTCATCTGAACCATGACGGATTTTCTCCTATAAGCTCTTTCAAAACTCTTTGAGACCTTTGCAAAACTGTCATTTTTTCGTGATGCGGCGTCAGGCTTCGAATTTTAATCCTCGAAATACATAATGTATTCCTCCGGTTAAAATTTTTGCCTTCCTTGCCTAACAAAAAAATGTCGCGTTTTTCAAAGGTCTCTCTTTGACGATTCTATTTTGGCCATCTTTGCCAAAAGTTCTTAGCGAAGTAAAGCGTTAAAAGCATGTTCCCTGTCCCCCGGTTCAAACGCTAAATACTATATGTGGTGTTTTGCAGGGCCAAAATCACAATATACTTGACATTTTGCGGTAGTCGTGGTATAAAGCCTTTTCTCTTTTTTAGTGTTGAGGACTTACAGTTTTTTTGGCTTTCATAGAACCAGATACAGACTTCTAAGAAAAAGGAAGGAAAGTTAAAATGGGTGTGATGCGTTTCAGCCTTCAGGGCATAGCGGCATTCAGGAATAAAGACCAGCATGGCCGCATTCGACATCTTTGTGTAGATTGCGCTCGTGATGCAAAGGAGGAATATACTTTAATTCCTTTTTTGAATGGTCAATTGAATGTAACTCTTAGCGATTTTGGTAAGGACTTGGGCGCTATGATGTGGTGTGACAAATGTAGCCAAGTCATAGCAACATATTACCCTGAGACTTTTTGGAAAAGCCACAATACAGGAGAAGCCGAGGATCAGGCATCATTGATATTCAAAAAATTCTAGATAGTGCCCATCCACGAATCGCAAAAAATCAATGGGCACAAGCGTAAGTTTCCAATTCAGAAATGAGCAATTTTCCGCATCTTCATCTTCTTGTCCTCTAGCTGGATCATCATTGTTCTCAAAAAAGGCTCTCCAGTAACACAAGGAGCCTTTGCATATCGAAAATCGCATGATGAGCGAGAAAGGCGCCGGAGTCTGCCGAGCGAAGCCTTCAGGTTGTTGGCCGAATAGCGAGCTTAGACTTAATGTTGGCCAGCAGATCATGCATATCGTCCAAAATCATATAGAGGGAAGGAACTAACAGCAACGTGATGCCGGTGCCGAAGAGCACGCCAAATCCAAGGCTTATGGCCATGGGGATGAGGAATTGAGCCTGTATGCTACGCTCCAAGAGCATGGGGGTTAAGCCGGCAAACGTGGTCAGGGATGTGAGGATGAGGGCCCTTAAACGCAGGGCCCCGGCCCGGGTGATCGCGTCGTGGGGGTCTGCCCCCTGACTACGGATCCGATTTGTCGCGTCAATCAATACCAGAGAGTCATTGACCACCACGCCGGCCAGACCAACAATACCGAACAAGCTCATAAGGCTCAGGTTGTGCCCCATAATCAGGTGTCCTAACACAGCGCCGATCAGACCAAAAGGGATGGCCGACATGACGATAAGGGGCTGGGTAAACGACCTGAAAGGAACGGCCAACAGGGCGTAGATACAAAAGAGGGCGATGACAAAGCCCCTGCCGACATCGGCCATGGACTCCTTCTGCTCTTTGCCGGCCCCCTCTATGGTGTAACGCAATGCCGGATAACGGTTTTTCAATTGTGGCAAGAAGCCGCTCTCTAGATCCATACGCACCTCATTGGCGTTGGTGACCGTCTCATCCACGTCGGCGGTGACCTTGATTACCCGGAGGCGCTGAGCGCGCTCTATCGAAGCATACCCCCGCTCCATCTTCACCTCGGCCACCTGACTGAAAGGAACCTCGGTGCCGTCGGGCGTGCGGATGCGCATCTTTTCCACATGGCCCAATGACTTGCGCTCTGATTCCGGGTAGCGAACCATGACCTTGACCTCATCCTGGTCCCGCTGCAAACGTAGGGCCTCGGCCCCGTAAAAGGCATGCCGAACCTGTCGGGCCAAGTCGTTCAACGTCAGGCCCAAGCTGCGGGCAGCCAGCTTGAGTTTTAGTTGCATTTCCTGTTTTCCCGGCAAGAAACTGTCGCTCACATCAAACACCCCGGGATAACCCTTTATTTCGGCCTTGAGTTCGTCTGCCGCGGCCAAAAGCCGGTCGTGATCGTCCAAAGACAAGTGAACCTCAACAGGATTGCCTGCACTGAAGAGCGCGCTCTGGAAAATGATGGCCTCGGCATCCGGGATGACACCCACCTTGTTGCGCCATAACGTAGCCAGCTTAGTCGCGCTAACGTCGCGTTGTTCACCTTCCAGGAGCTGGACCCTGACCTGGGCGAGATGGCTGCCCACCTGCGGTCCGGCTGCCGTGGGGCCGTGGCCCCTCGAGTGAAAACCGACTAGGGCTCTGCTGTGTTCAAAAAGCGGCGGCGCGCCCCTGGGCCGCTTTTTGTCCATTTCGGCCAAGGCTTCTTTTACAGACCGCTCCAAATGGGTGACGATCTCTTTCGTACGTTCAACCGGTGTGCCTGCCGGCATGGTCAGGGAACTTATCAAAGTGTCACTGTCTATCTTGGGGAACAAGGTGAACTTGATCCACCCGCCTTTCCATACTCCCAGTGTCAACAGGAGCATCGCGATACCCAGACCCACGGTCGCATAACGCCACCTCACACAGAAATCGACCAGTTTGGCATAAGGGCCCCTGATGACCCATTTCAGCCACCTGGCCATGCGTTTTTCTTTTCCGGGGCCACTTGCCAGGCCCGTTCCTTTATGCTTGGACCGGGCTAAGTGGGCCGGTAGAATCAGCAGGGACTCCACCAAAGAGCCCATCAAGACCATGATTACCACAATTGGAATGTTGCGCATGATCTTTCCCATGGTGCCTGACCCCAAAAGCAGCGGCCAGAAGGCCACCACTGTAGTCAGGACAGCGAAAATCACCGGGCGGCCCACCTCAACTGCCCCTGTCACTGCACCATCAAGACCCTTAAGCCCCTCGTCTTGCTTGCGAAAGATATTCTCGCCAACGATTATGGCGTCATCCACCACAATACCCAGTACCGTGATGAAGGCAAAAAGGGAAATCATGTTGATGGAGACATCGAATCGGGGCAATACCAACATCCCGGCTGCAAACGAAATCGGTATTCCCAAAGTAACCCAAAAGGCAAGTCGCACGTTTAGAAACAGCCCCAACATAATACTCACCAGGATCAGACCCAAGGCCATGTTTCTTAACAACAGGTCAATACGGCTCCGCAATATCCTGGACCTGTCCCGATAGAAATCAATATCCACCCCTTGGGGGAGGCTGGGCCGGATCTCCTCAACATAGCGCTTGACCGTATCGGCCACTGTCAGGGCATTTTGATCTGCCACCCTGTAAACCTCGACAACTCCGGACGGCTTGCCTTGAAATTGGGACGTGATATCCACATCCTCAAACCCGTCTATGAGGTTCGCGATTTGGCCCAGTGTGACCTTGCTGCCATCGGCCCTGGTGATCACAGCCACATCTCGATAGTCCGCGGCATAGTAACGTCTGCCCTTGGTTCGGACCAGGATTTCGCCACTGGATGTCTTGATGCTGCCGGCCGGCAGGTCCAGACTGGCCGTTCTTACGGCTTCGGCCACATGGCCCAGAGTAAGCCCGTAACGGCGCAGCGTTTGCTCAGAGATTTCGATGTGGATTTCGGCCATGCGTATGCCGGAAAGCTCGGCATATGTGATGTTCGGCAAGTTGGTGATGTCATCTTTGATTTTCTCAGTTAGGTGCTTGATGGTCGCCTCCGGTGCATCACCATAAACGGCGACATTGATCACTTGGGTTCGTCGTGTCGCCTCCCGGACCACCGGCTCTTCCGCTTCTTCGGGAAAGGTTGTAATGCGGTCCACCTCGGCCTTAACCTCGTCCAGGAGTTCTTTTAGATCCCAGCCTTCCACGACCTCGATGTTAACAGAGCCGAACCCTTCTCTGGCCACGGAATCGATGCGTTTGATGCCGGCCAGACCGGCCACGTTTTCTTCAATTCGGCGTACGATGGCCTCCTCCACCTCGGCCGGTGAGGCACCCGGATATGCCATGCTGATGGAGATTTGGTCTAATGAAGTCTCGGGAAAGACCTCCAGTTTCATAGTCAGGCCCGTGACCGCACCGGCCAACAGGAGAAAGATCATGAGCAGATTGGCGGCAACATGGTTCTCGGCAAACCAGGCAACGATGCCTTTCATAACCGGTTCCCCTCCTTGCCCCCTTCGGTCCGCACGGCCATGCCGTCGGTGACCGCCTCAAGCGAGGTGATGACCACCATTTCCCCGTCCTCGAGCCCATCCTGAACCATAACCTCATCACCCTGAACCCGGGCAACATCTACTTCACGGAAGTGAAGGCGACCCTCGTTATCCACCACCCAGACTACATCGCCCTGGTGCAAGGCGGACCGGGGAATGACAGCGGCGTCAGGCACAGTCCGGCCCTCAATTTCTACAATGACAAAGAGACCCACAGGGAGTGGCGGCTTTTTGGCATAGGGTTTCTCCACGCGGACGACCACATTGATCATCCGGGTGCGCTCATCCAATTTTCCTTCAGTGCGAACCACCGCTCCTGACCAAGTCCGCTCCCGTCCGGCAAGTCGGGCCAGGACCTTCGCAGGAGACCCAGGGCTGTTGCCAGGGGTGAAACCGGGCACATCGAACCAGAATAAGTCCTCGTCTTCCAGGGGAAGTATTATCTCGGCCGCTTCCGTGGAATAGAGAGTGGCTAAGGCCTGTCCGGGTAAGACATATTGGCCGATATCCACATTTTCTTGACTCACCCGACCGTCGAAGGGGGCCTTGAATTCGGTCCGTTCTAAGTTTAAGAGAGCCTTTTTAAGATCTGCCCGGTGGGCCTCCAGCTTGGCCTGAGCTGCGGCCAGTTGCGGCTCCTTGGCCACGAGGGGGGGCGGCTTTCTGTTTGCTTTGGAGCCGTCGGCATGAAGCAGACGCCACTCTTCCCGTGCAGCAGCAGCCTCTTCTTCAGCCAACTGAACGCGACTTTCAGCGTCTTTCACGTTGGCTTTGGCCAATGTGACGGCTAATTGGTAATCCACCGGATCAATGCGAAGCAAAATGTCGCCCTGGGTGAATTCGCCGCCATTTACCAGAGCGGGAGAGACATACACCGCTTTGCCACCCACTTGAGGCATCAGATTGATCTCCCGCAAGGGTCTAACCGTACCCTCGCCCAAGATATGGACCTGCTGTGGGCCGGTTTTGAGCTTTACGACCCGGACAACAGGTGTTGGCACAGTAGGCTTACGCTTCTCAAGCTGCGGTTTGCTTGACGTCAATGCCCACATGCCTAAGGCACCAAAGGCGACTAAGACTGTGGGAATGGCAATATGTAAAAGTCGTCTCTTTGTCTTGTTCATGGGAAATAATCCTGTCGTGTCTGTTGTTCGTTGTCCGTGGTCCGTGGTCCGTTGCACCAAGATGCTTGATACTCGATACTTGACACTGGTTCCTGGCGCTGAATGCTGCTTACTGAACACTGACTGCTTCAGCCGCCTCTGCCCATCCGCCCCCCAAGGCGCGGTGCAGGGCAACGCGGTTGGTTAGAATGGCCAAGTCCACCAGGACCAGGTTTTCTTCGGCCCGGAACCGGGTTTGCTGGGCCTCCAGCACGGTGAGATAATCTACCAGACCCCGTCTGTAACGGCTCTCGGCCACCCTCTGAGTGGCCCGGGCCTCCACTAGAAAACTAAGTGTCCGTTCCCGACGCTCTATCTGCTCCTTACGAGTCAAAAAAGCCCTTTCCACCTCGGAAAAAGCGGTCAAGACTGTCTTAGCGTATTCAGCCACACCCTGTTCATATCTTGCCTCTGCAGCCGTTTGACCGGCCTTTAATTTGCCGGCGTCAAACAACGGCTGCACAATACCCAAAGCCAGGTTCCATAGCTCGCTTTGGGACCGAAAGAGTTGGTTTAACTCGTCGCTGGAATAGCCGAAGCTGCCCGTCAAGGTAATGCGAGGGAAGCGGCTGGCTTTGCTCACCCCCACTCGGGCGTTTAGGGCCATTA
>JAUWMM010000272.1 GCA_030613145.1 Desulfobacterales bacterium
AAATGGCTTCAAAGCTGAAAGCTCAAAGGCAAAGCATCAACCTTTCGGCCCTTTGAGCTTTCAGCTTTCAGCTCAATATATTCCCTAACCCCACGGAAGGTTTTCCTGTGAATCGAGCAATACCCAAAAGTGCGAATAGCAGCCCGGTGTTGTTCGGTGCCGTACCCCTTATTCTTGCCAAAACCAAATTCGGGAAACTCCTCATCATAAAAGCCCATTAGTCGATCCCGAGTCACCTTGGCAATGATGGACGCTGCCGCAATGCACAGAGACCGCCTGTCACCATGTTTGATGGCCTGCTGTGGGACAGGAGATCTGATTGGAAAGGTACCGTCAACCAACAAATAATCCGGGGCTGGTCTAAGATTATCCACTGCGAAACGCATGGAAAGGAGAGAGGCCTGAAGGATATTAATCCGGTCGATTTCCGCCGGATCGACAATCCCTATCCCAATAGAGACCGCCTGCTCATAGAGCGCAACAAAAAACTGTTCTCTCCTCTGGGGGCTCAATCGCTTGGAGTCATCAAGATGGGGGAGATAAAAGTCTTGAGGGAGGATGACTGCTGCAGCGACTACCGGGCCGGCAAGGGGGCCCCTTCCGGCCTCATCGATGCCGGCAATTTTTGAATATCCCTGTTTCCTGGCCTCTTTCTCAAACCGCTCAGGATTGGTGTCCACGAGTCATGATCCAAAAAACATAGCGAGGCTTCGCCCCCAAAACTTGACTTTCGCAACGTCGGTTTAAGCTTTCGCTTTATAAAGGAGACTAGTGGGGACGCAGTTCCCTGATCCTGGCTGCTTTGCCCCGCCGTTTTCTCAGGTAATAGAGACGCGAGCGACGAACCCGGCCACGAAAAACTACCTCGATTTTCACGATGTTGGGAGAATGCATGGGGAAAATGCGCTCCACCCCGATTCCGTAGGAGATTTTGCGCACCGTGAATGTGGCATTCGTAGTGCCTTTGCGCTTCCTGATAACAGCCCCTTTAAATATCTGAACCCGTTCCTTGTCCCCTTCTTTGACTTTAACATGCACCTTTACGGTATCGCCGGGTTTGAAATTCGGTAAGTCAAATCGCATTTGTTCCTTTTCAATTGCCTTGATAGCTTCCATATCTTCCTCCAATCTTTCTCCCCAATAACCTGTCAAGCACAATGGCAGCAGCCGAGCGAACAGACAGGTGGTTATATCCTGTATGCCCCATGATAGGGGCCAGAACATAGTCGGCTTTATCAATGAACTCTCGTGTCAGTCCCCACCCTGTGCCGAAAAGAAGCAGGTAGGGGTGTTCACCTCCTAGCATCTCTGCCAGCGCACCATAAGTGATATTACGAGGGTTGGGCCTCGCATCCGTCACAACAGTTACCGGCACACCCTTACCGTTTGAGGCGATTTCGTCCAGTACATCATCCAGAGATACAGCGACCCTGATCAGTCTTAACGCCTCTCTGCGGTCAGGATTGTACCTGGCACCCACACCCTCGGTCCAGTGAGACATAATCCGCTCAACGAGCTCCCGCTGGTCTTCCAGAGGGGTGACTATATAGAGGGCCTGCACGCCATAGGTTTTGGCAGCCCTTGATATGTCGTGCAAATCAAGGTTGCTGACGGCCGAGGCAATCACCTCGCCGTTTTTGTTGTACACCGGATGGTGTATCAACGCCAAGTAAAGGTTGCCTGAGGCTGTCAAGACCCTGTGGAGTGCTTTCCTATGATAGTTTTGATATCCTGCTGGAGTTTTTTCATATATTCTATGTCGCCCGTTGTAAGAGGCTGGCCCATCAGCAGGTCAGGCCTTCTTAAGATTGTGCGGCCCAGTGAGGCCTGTCTCCGCCACTGCCTGATGGCACCGTGGTCACCGGAGAGCAACACTTCCGGCACATTGACCCCCTCAAAAGACCTGGGCCGCGTATATTGCGGATACTCCAGCAGCCCGGTTGAGAACGAATCCTCCTGGGCCGAGTGCTCACAGCCAAGCGTGCCTGGAATCAATCGGGCCACTGCATCGATGACTACCATGGCAGCAAGTTCACCGCCGGTCAGAACATAATCTCCGATGGAAATCTCGTCATCTACAAGATGCTCACTGACTCGCTCGTCCATACCCTCGTAACGGCCACAGACCAAGATGAGACCTTTACATCCTGCAAGTTCTTGGGCCACCTTTTGATTAAGGAGTCGCCCTTGAGGCGTGAGCAAAACCGTGTAAGCCTCAGGATGTTTCTTTCTGGCATACCGAATGCCCTCTGCCACGGGTTCCGGTTTCATCACCATCCCGCAACCGCCGCCATAAGGGCGGTCGTCTACGGTGTGGTGCCGGTCTTTGGCAAAGCCCCTGATGTTTATGGGCTCGACCAATATATACCGGTTCTCAATCGCCCTCTTTACAACCCCTGCCCCGAGTAAGGCGGAGAACATTTCAGGAAATAGCGTAAGAACTGCAAACTGCATCACTCAAATTTTAGCTGAAAGCTCAAGGCTCAAGGGCAAAAGAAGGATCAATATTGCTTGTCTTTCAGCTTTGAGCTTTGAACTTTCATTCCTCCAGCCCTTCTGGAAGGTCCACCCGCAAGACCTTGTGAGTTAGATCGATATCTACCACAACAGAGTCGGTTGCCGGAATTAGGACCTCTCTTTTCCCGTCACGGACTACATATACATCGTTGCTCCCTGTGGGAAAAATGGTCGCCACACGACCAAGGCGACGGTTATCCACCGTAAAGACCTCTAGGCCGATGATTTGGAACCAGTAGTAGGTGCCATCTTCAGGTTCAGGGAGGGTGGTTTTGTCAATGCATAGTTCGCAGCCGGCCAACTCTTTTGCCGCGTCAAGCGAAGTTATGCCTTCTAAGGCCAGCAGAATGCCACGCTTATGCGGACGGGCCGATTCTATCCCCAATGTTACAACAGGCCTATCTTTTCGCCTTAAGGCAAGCTGCTTGCCAAGTGCAAAAGGAGCTGTGGATTCGGCGTAAGGAAATACCCTGAGGTAGCCCTTGATCCCGTGGGTGCCAACAACTTTACCAATGGGAATGAGGGCATCCTCATTCATGCGCGTTATTCGATGATCTCCAACACGGCCCGCTTTTTGATCTTGGCAGAAGCAGCACCCAAAATGGTCCTTATGGAGCGGGCTGTGCGGCCTTGCTTTCCGATGATCTTTCCCAGATCGTCTTTAGCTACTTTCAGTTCAATTACCGAGGTTTGTTCGCCATCCACTTGAGAAACTTCCACCTGCTCCGGATAATCGACCAGCGCTTGGGCTATGTACTTGATCAAGTCCTTCATCCCCCGACCTCCTGAAAGTGTTACAAGAGAAAACCGACGTTCCAAAAAAACTTAAGCTGCTATGCAAAGTCCGTTTGTAACCGGTCGCGGGTTCAATGGTTCAGGGGTTCACTGAAATGACCCCTTGTCACCCCCTGGCCTACAAGAGAAAGGTAACCCTGAAACGGTGAACTCTGAACCTGTGAACGCCTACGTCCGTTTCAAGC
>JAUWMM010000077.1 GCA_030613145.1 Desulfobacterales bacterium
GGAGCTTACAAGGCATGTCGCGGGGGAGTCTGCTATATTTGTTGAGTGGCTGAGTGATAGTATAGGCATAACTTTGGAACTGGTTACTGAGTTCTTGTATCCGGGGCACTCACGTTATCGCATTCACGCCAACAAGACCAGAAAAGGTGCTCATCTTGTGAATGAACTTCTCAAGGCGGTCGCGCGCTATGAGAATATCGATGTTGCTTACAACGCCCCAGTGAAAAGGCTCATCGCTACTCACTCGGAGAAAGCGGTGATAGGCGCCGAAGTGGATATTGAAGGGATTGGTCGGAACCTGGCCCGAGCTAAGAAGGTAATTCTATCCCTCAATGGATTTGGTGCCAACCGCGAAATGCTCAAAAAGTATATCCCTGAAATGAGCGACGCCTATTATTTCGGTCACGAAGGGAATACTGGAGAAGGAATCTTATGGGGAGAGGCACTGGGGGCTGAGCTTGAATGCATGGGCGCGTATCAAGCCCACGGGTCAGTTGCGCATCCCCACGGCACCCTGCTAACCTGGGCAGTGATAAGCCTCGGCGGCTATCAGGTCAACCTCCAAGGAAGACGATTCGTAAATGAGTATCACGGCTATTCAGAGCATGCCCTGGATGTCTTGAGGCAGGAAGAAGGGGTGGCTATAAACATCTTCGATCAACGCATCTACAATACCATGGTTGACTACGAGGATTTTCAGCAGTGCGTCAAAATGGGTGCAATAAAGAAATTCGAGAGCATTGAGGCATTGGCTGTGTCTTTCCGCTTGCCGCCAAGAGAAATGGCCCGCACGCATGATGAGTTTCAAACTGCAGCACGGGGCCAAACACCAGATTCTTTAGGCCGGACAGATTTTGGCAAGCCTCTTGAGCCACCATTGTATGGTGCGAAGGTTACGGGAGCCTTGTTCCATACTCAGGGTGGGCTCAAGGTAAACCAACTGGCCCAAGTAATCCGCACCGATGGTACACCTGTTCCCAACTTGTACGCTGGTGGTGGAACAGCTGTAGGCTTCTCGGGAAAGAACGGTCCTTATGGGTATTTATCAGCCAATGGCCTTTTGGCCGCCTTGGTTCTGGGTAAGATTGCAGGGGAGAAGGCGAGCAAAAGCGCCTTGTTGGAGGGATGAGTTGGCCATTCTCTGAGAGAGGATGTCTAGTTACATTAACAGGTAACCTATAACACTAAACAAGGAGGTAGTCATGGCAAACACAAAAAAGAAGAGAGAGAATCAGGGTATTTCTCGTAGGGAATTTATTAAGGGTGCGGCTACGGTGAGTGCCGCAGCAGCGGTGGGGGCGATTGGGTTCCCTAATGTTCTGCGGGGAGCCGCACCGCCGGAGATTGTCATTGGTCACATACATCCGCTTTCCGGATTTCTGGGCTTTGACGGGCAAGAACTCAGGAAAGGCCTTATGCTGGCGGTTAAACAAATCAATGACGCTGGAGGGATCAAATCATTGGATGGGGCTAAACTAAAATTGATTGACGCTGACAGCGAAGGTAAGCCAGCCTTGGCCATACCAGCTGTGGAGCGCCTCCATCGGGCTGGGGCAGTGGCCATTTTGGGGTGCTATCAGTCCTCCGTAACCCTGGTTGCCTCACAAATAGCCGAGAAGTTGAGAGTCCCCTTTGTCGTGTCTGTGGCTGTAGCTGACAAGGTAACGGGTCGGGGTTTTAAATATACCTTCCGTACCCAACCCAGAGCCGAGCAAATGGCTTCACAGACTGTCAAGTACATCAAAGAAATTACCCAGGCATCCGGCGTGACAGTAAGAACCATTGCGTATCTTCACGATAATACTGCGTTTGGCACCTCTTTGTCCGAGCACGTGGTTAAATATGCACCTGAATATGGTATGGAGGTCATTACCAAGGTGGCGTATTCACCCAGGGCAGCAGATATCTCCACCGAGGTGGGGAAAATAAAGGCAGCCGGAGCAGATGTGATCATGGACACCGGCTACTTTGGTGACGGGGTAAGAGTCTTACGAACGATGAAGGAAATGAGAGTTAAGGCAAAAGGCATTATCGGGTGCGGCAACGGGGCATTCAGTCACCCCAAATTCGTCGGAGAGCTGGGAAGCATGACCGAATATATCATGGATGGGAATTATCGGGCGAATCCGGTGAACCCTTTGACTGAAAAAGCCTTCAGCCAGTACAAGAAGACCTACGGCACTGAAATGGGACCTTCCACGGTCTTCGCATACCAGCCAATGCTCGTGCTTGCAGATGCTATTGAACGTGCCAAATCCACTGATCGTGATGCTATCCGCAAAGCCCTTTCTGAGACCAACATGACCCAACACATTTTACCCCAGGGTCCCATCATCTTCGGACCGGATGGACAGAACAAGAATGCTCAAGCGGCAATGATGCAGGTCCTGAAGGGTAAAGTTCAGGTTGTGTGGCCAAAGCAGTACTCTGAAGCTGATTTTGTCTTTCCTCATCCGTCCTGATTCAAAGCCGCTTTTTGGAGAGCAGGGAATCCCTGCTCTCCTGAATAATAAAAAGGGCTCTTTAATATGACCATGTCTTTTGTTTTTCAATCACTTCTGAACGGCCTTTTGGTGGGCGGCGTTTACAGCCTTATGGCTATGGGTCTGACGCTCATCTTTGGGGTGATGAAGGTCGTCAATTTTGCCCACGGTTCCCTTATCATGCTGGGCATGTATGTTGCCTATTGGTCTGTTGCACTATTACATGTGGACCCCTATGTTTCGATCCTCATTGTATTTCCTGTATTATTCATCATTGGTGCTTCTTTTCAAAAGTTTTTGATCAATCCCATTATCAACGCGCCAGAACATAATCAGCTTCTTCTGACCCTTGGAGTCTCTCTTTTCATGGAAAACCTCGCCGTTTTCCTCTGGTCCCCGGACTATCGGGTCATGAAGACCTCCTACGCGGAGATCAATTTTTATATTGGTGATATTACCATCTCTCTTGTTCGGCTTTTGGCATTTTGCTTTGCAATGCTACTTGCCGCAATTCTTTATGTAGTGCTCACCAGAACCGACCTGGGAAAAGCAATTCGAGCCGCCAGTGAAGAGCCAAGAGGCGCCCTGCTTATGGGTATCAATATCAGACGTATTTATTTGATCTCCTTTGGAATTGGTGCTGCTTGCGCAGGGGTTGGTGGTGCGGCCATTACACCTTTTTTCCCAGTTTACCCCTATGTGGGATGGCTGTTCGTTATTACCTGTTTCGTTGTCGTAGTTCTGGGAGGAATGGGCAACATTTTGGGGGCATTTGTAGGCGGTTTGATTATCGGGCTGGCGGACAGCGTGGGAGCCATGTTTTTGCCAGGTTCCATGAAATCCATTATTTCTTTCACTATATTTATTCTTATCCTCCTGTTTAAGCCGACAGGATTGTTCGGGAAGAACCATGCCTAGACCGATGCAACCGACCACTCATTTGCGACCAGGGTTTGGCCGAAAGGCATGGATCAGCCTTGGCCTCGTACTTGTAGCCCTTCATCTATTGCCGTGGGTGATACCGAATGTTTTGCACGTCATGATCATGATATTCCTCTTTGCGATCATGGGACAGGGCTGGAATGTGCTTGGAGGTTATGCGGGCCAGTTTTCCTTTGGACACTCCGTGTTTTTCGGTTTGGGCGCGTATGTGTCATCCCTTTTGTTTGTTAACCTTGGATGGAGCCCCTGGTTTGGAATGCTGTTTTCTTGTGCCGCCGGAATCGTCTTGGGTCTTTTCATTGGGTTCGTTAGCTTCCGTTACGGCCTTAAGGGACCCTTTTTCGCTCTAATCATGCTGGCATTTGCCGAAATTTTCCATATGATCGCTATGGAATGGAAAGCTGTCGGTGGAGCGCTTGGCATATTAATCCCGCTGGAGGGAAATTCCCCTGCACTCATGCAATTTATGGACAAGGAACCTTTCTATTTTATCACGCTCTGGATGATGGTTGGGAGCCTATATCTGGTCTGGAAAATGGAAGGAACCCGAATGGGTCTATATTTCCTGGCAACGAGAGAGGACCATGATGCATCCGAGGCCTTGGGCGTGGACACCTTCAAGGTTCAAATGGTTGCCATGGGCATAAGTGCAGGGATGACGTCCATGGGTGGGACGATTTACGCCCAGTATCTGCTTTACATAGACCCGGACTCTACCTTTGGCCTTGCGAACTCGGTAGAGATTATGCTTCGTCCTATTATTGGCGGACCAGGGACCATTCTGGGACCTTTGCTGGGATCAGTCGTCCTGACCCCCCTTTCGGAAATCACCAGGCTTGCTTTTCAGTCTTACAGTGGTGTTCACCTGATGATATATGGCCTGATTCTGGTGGTAGTCATCATGTTTCTGCCGGATGGCATCATAGGATTGGTGAGAAATGTCTTCTATAAAATGCTTAAAAGGGTAGGGTAAGCTGTGAAGAACAATTCCTTCTTAACTGTACGCAATGTATCAAAATCTTTTCGGGGCCTGGACGCAATTACCAACGTTTCATTGAAGCTCAATCCCGGAGAAATTTTAGGGCTTATCGGTCCAAACGGCGCTGGAAAGACCACGCTGTTCAATCTTATCACAGGTTTTCTCAGACCGAACTCAGGGAGCATACTGTTCCTGGGACAGAACTTGCTGGGGATGAAGCCTCACAAGATCTGCAAGATGGGAATGGCCCGGACCTTCCAAATCGTCAAACCATTCAGCCAGCTTTCCACTTTGGAAAACGTGGCTGTGGGAAGTTACAACCGCATGAGCAATGTCAAAGACGTTGAGGAAAAAACCTGGGAGATATTGAAATTTGTGGGGCTTGATAAGAGAGCATTTGATCCGGCCAGCAGCCTTACCACGCCTGACAGGAAACGGCTTGAATTGGCGCGGGTCCTGGGCACCTCACCCAAACTATTGCTTCTTGACGAGGTCATGGCCGGTCTAAACCCGACGGAGCAAGGGGAGATTATCGACTTGGTCCGAAAAGTTCGAGAAACAGGAACTGCAATCTTTATCATTGAGCACCACATGCGGGTAATTATGGGCCTGAGTGATCGGATTGTGGTCATTCACAACGGTGTCTGCATCGCAGATGGTGAGCCCCGTGTGGTTTGTGAGGACGAAAAGGTGATCGAGGCCTATTTGGGAAAAGGAGCCTACCTTGCTGAAAATTGATAACATGGATGTTTTTTATGGACAAGTTCAAATCCTCAGGCAGGTCTCCTTGGATGTCAAAGAGGGGGAGATTGTTTCTCTTCTAGGAAGCAATGGTGCCGGCAAGACGACCACCGTCAATGCCATTTCCGGGATTCTGCCGGTCGCAAAGGGATCCATCCAACTCTCGGGACAAGAAATAAACAAGGTTGAGCCGCATGTCAGGGTTGAGATGGGCTTGGTCCAAATTCCTGAGGGGCGTAAGATATTTCCGACCCTATCAGTAATGGAAAACCTGGAAATGGGCTCATATCTTAAAGTACCTAAGTCTTTCCGCAAGGAATCTCTGGAAATTGTGTTGTCCATGTTTCCTGTACTTAAGACGCGAAAAAACCAATTGGCTGGAACCCTCTCGGGAGGAGAACAACAAATGCTGGCCATAGGTCGCGGGATCATGTCGAGACCAAAACTACTTATCCTGGACGAGCCATCTTTGGGGTTGGCACCTATTATTGTGGACGACATTTTTGATGTGATTAGGAAGATCAATGGAGATGGGGTAACCATTCTTCTAGTGGAACAAAATGTTCCACAAGCGCTGGCCCTTTCCGATCGAGGTTTTGTGATGGAGGAAGGTCGCATAGGCCTTTCCGGAAAAGGAAAGAATCTTCTGGCAGACCCCCATATCAAAAAACTATATCTTGGGTTGTAAGAACAGGAGGTATTCCATGCCTGATTACCTGGACACCATAATTTCTTATATCTGTCAGAACACCTTTGATGATCTTTCCCAGGACGTCATTCTGAGGGCCAAGGAGGTATTATCAGACAGTTTGGGTGTTATAGCCGCCGGATCGCAGGAGGAGGAGGTTAAAGGATTAATTGGCAGAATCGTACGCCCCGGTGATCCTCAGATGGCCACGCTCATCGGAGCAGGGCTTAGGACTGAATCCCTCAAGGCCGGCTTGATCAACGGTACTGCGGGCACCTTTCTGGAATTGGACGAAGGCAATCAGTTTGCTCGCGGCCATCCCGGCATTCACATCGTTCCTGCTGTTCTGGCCGTAGCCGAGGAGAAAAGGCTGTCCGGCAAGGAGGTGCTTAATGCCCTTGTGCTTGGCTATGAAGTTGGTGCTCGCATCGGTATTGCGTGTAAGATACGTATGTCCATGCACCCCCATGGAACCTGGGGCACGGTCGGGGCAGCGGTCGCTGTAGGAAAACTTTTAGGTTACAACGAAAGGGCCATGAAGGAAATAATCAATGTGAGTTCCTCCCTTTCTCTGTCAACCAGTCGCAAAACCATGCTGGAAGGCGGAACGGTTCGCAATGTTTATTCTGGGGTCAGCGGTCTTATGGGCATTCTGGCCTGGCACCTGGTCGAATCTGGATTTACCGGTGAGAGAGACGGACTGAGCACTGTTTTCGGGAGCGTGGTATCAGAGACCTTTGTCCTGGAAAAAATGACAGAGAAATTGGGTGAACGGTTCGAAATAGCGCGCAACTATTTCAAACGACATGCCTGTTGCCGTTACAACCATGCAACCCTCGATGCCATAAATACAATTACTGCGAAGCTTCCGGAAGGGCGGATTCAACCGGAAGACATTGCTAAAGTGGAGGTCATGACCTACTCGCTGGCAGCCCAATTGTGCGATCAAAATCCCCGTAATATGTTGGCCGGGAAATTTTCGATTCCTTTTGCCGTCGCAACCTCTCTCGTCCATGGCGATACGGGAATCTCCTCTTTCAGTGAGCAGGCCGTAAATGACCCGAACATTCGGGCACTCGCACAGAGAGTCGAAGTGGTGGAGGCCCCTGAACTCACCGCCATGATGCCAGCCCGGAGGCCGTCCCGAGTCCGCATAACCTTAAAGGATGGGAGAGAATTGGATGCCGAGTCATTTGTTAACAAGGGAGATTTAGAAGATCCATACACTTCTGAAGAGCTTCAAGAAAAGTACTATGGGTTGACAGACCCCATTTGGGGTCATGAGACAGCCGAAAAGGTTCATGCCAAGGTGATGGCTTTGGAGGATGTTGGGGATATCAATGAAATGACCGCCCTGATGGCTCCCTTGGAGTGAAGAGAGCACGCTTTGGTCAGCGTTGCAAACCCATCTTTCAGGAACAAATTAGACCCACGTACGTCCTCTGGGGGGATACTATGAGGAGATAATACGGTTGTGCGTTGGTGTGGCTCCTACTTAATACGCCTCACTTCATTCCGTCGATTCGGGAGTTTACACCGAAATACGGCTCTAATTCCAATTTCCTGGGCCAATCTTTGTAGTAGCGCACCACGTGTGCCTTCAATTCATCCATCGCCTGAACCAAGGCCTTTTCCTTCTCCGTTCTCGGGCGGGATGCCGCTTCAGCCAGCCGAGCACCAATAGCCTCTTCAGCAAGTGTTAAGAGCTGACCCTCTTGAACCACAATACGGCCATTGACCATGACTGTGTG
>JAUWMM010000270.1 GCA_030613145.1 Desulfobacterales bacterium
ATAAGCCGGAGCACCAGGGCAGGCAGGGCGGGCCTAACTGGCTGTTAGCAAGCCGACTTCGCCAAAGTAGCTTTAGCTACGACGGCTGAAAAGGATGACGCGTCAATAAAGAAAGTTCACCGTTCAAAGTTCATAGGTTCAAAGCCTGCCCTGGCGCGACACGCTCGTGAGAGACTATCACGCTCACCAACCAGGTCTGGGCCAGGGGTTGTCAACCCTGAACCTTGAACCCTGAACCCTGAACCCTTGTAAAGTAGACTATAACCTTTGAACCCTGGTCGCCTCTGGCGCCGCCGAAGGTGGGTAAACCTTGAACCCCTGGCCCAGACCGGGACTACCGGCTTGGTAGCTTAGACTAAGCTGAAGCGCCAGGGCGGGCCTGAACCTGGAACCGATCACTTTAGATGATAGACTCTTGACATTTTTAAACTGATTGACAAGACAGCGGGATTTCGGGTAAGGGCCGAGAAGGACGATACAGAAAAGCTTGTTTTCGAGAATAGGGCTAAAAGGGGGGGTCATTTATTATGTGTAAGACCGAACAGGATGTTTTGAACATCGTCAAAGACACGGAAGTCAGCTTCATTCAGTTCTGGTTTACGGATGTTTTGGGAATTTTAAAGAGTTTTGCGGTTACGCAGTCTGAATTGGAGGAAGGGTTGACCGAAGGTATGGGTTTTGATGGCTCTTCCATAGAAGGGTTTGCCCGTATCGAAGAAAGTGACATGATCGCCAAGCCGGACCCGACCACGTTTCAGTTTTTGCCATGGAGACCTGGGGATCGACCCGTGGCTCGGATGTTTTGCGACATCCTGAAGCCGGATGGTTCCCCTTATGAGGGAGACACTCGATTTGCCTTGAAGCGTGTCTTGAAGAGGGCAGCCGACAAAGGCTATACTCTTTATTTGGGCCCTGAGCTCGAGTATTTCTATTTTGAGAGTAATCAGGCCCCTAAGACCATTGACAAGGGTGGATATTTTGACGCCCGGCCTTTGGACATGGGCGGTGATTTGAGAAGAGACACGATCTTTGCCCTTCAGGATATGGGGATTCAGGTAGAATACAGCCACCACGAAGTTGCCCCCAGCCAACATGAGATTGACGTGCGTTATGACGAAGGTTTGAAAATGGCCGACAAGACCATGACCATCAGGATTGTGGTCAAGGAGATTGCCAGGCAGCATGGGGTATATGCCACATTTATGCCCAAGCCCTTATTCGGCGAAAACGGCAGCGGCATGCATACACACCAATCTCTGTTCAAAGGGGATGTGAATGCCTTTCACGATCCTGCTGACAAGTACCATCTTTCCTATGCGGCAAAGTGCTACATTGCCGGTATTTTAAAACATGCCCGGGAGTTTACCGCTATCACCAGCCAATGGGTGAATTCATACAAGCGTTTGGTTCCTGGCTATGAGGCGCCGGTCTACGTGTCATGGGCGAGGCGTAACCGTTCCACCTTGGTGAGAGTTCCCATGTACAAGCCGGGCAAAGAGAAGGCTACCCGGGTTGAATTCCGTTCTCCGGACCCGGCCTGTAACCCCTACCTTGCCTTTGCCGTGATGCTGGCTGCAGGACTGAAGGGGATCGAGGAGGGCTATCCTTTACCGGATCATGTAGAAGAGGACATTTATCAATTCAGTGCCGAAAAACGCAAGAAATTAAATATAGAAGAACTTCCCGGGAATCTATATGCAGCGATTCATGAGGTGGAAAAATCCGAACTGGTGCGCGAGACCCTGGGAGACCACATCTTTAACAACTTCATTGAAAACAAAAAAATAGAGTGGGATTGCTACCGCACCCATGTGAGCCAGTATGAGATTGAAAAGTACCTCCCGATTATGTAGGAGGTATTAATAAAAAGAAAAAATTGGCGCTGTAAAAGCTCTATGAAGATCGCACTCGCTCAAATTAATCCGACCGTAGGGGATTTTGAACATAATACCGATGAGATGATTGGGTTCATAGAGAAAGCAAAGGGCCTTTCCTGTGATCTCATCGTGTTTTCGGAAATGGTTATCTCCGGATATCCGCCGCTGGATCTTCTGGAGAGGCGAGACTTTGTGGCTGCGAATTTGCGCTATCTGCACAAGCTCGTTGAGACGGTAACAGGGATTGCTGTCATATGCGGGTTTGTGGATGAAAACCCGGATCAAGAAGGCTATCCTCTTTACAACTCGGCTGTCTTATTTGACACAGGCAAAATCCTCCATCGGGCTCACAAGAGGTTGCTTCCCGACTATGACGTCTATGATGAAAGAAGATATTTTGAACCGGGAACCGAATGTGCGTCTTTTTTGTACAAGGGCCGGAACATAGGGCTGACCATATGTGAGGATATTTGGAACGACAAGGATTTCTTTGCACGGCACGTTTTCTCGCGGAGGCTTTACCCTGTTGACCCGGTAGCCCGTATGATCAAACAAGGGGCCGATCTCATCATAAACATATCAGCTTCTCCTTACTGCACCGGCAAAAGGGAATTTAAGTGGGACATGCTCGGCAAGATTGCCAAAAAACACAGGGTCCCTCTCCTCTATGTCAACCAGGTGGGCGGCAACGACAGTATGCTTTTCGATGGCTTGAGCACTGCTTTTGATTCTGCAGGTCAGATGATGGCCCGTGCCCGTGACTTTGAAGAGGACATTGTTGTTTTTGATACCGACACGCAAAAAGGTGATCTCCATCCGGTCAGTAGAACGGAGCCGGAGTCCATCCTAAAAGCTCTGATTATGGGAACCAGAGACTATGTTAGGAAATGCGGATTTGCCATGGCATTGGTAGGATTGAGCGGGGGTATTGATTCGGCTCTCACTGCATGTGTCGCCGTTCAGGCCCTGGGCAAGGAAAATGTCCTGGGCGTTTTCATGCCTTCGCAATACACCTCCAAAGAAAATTATGAAGACACCGAATCGCTTGCACGCAATCTGGGCATTGAGCTTGTTAGGGTGCCGATTTCAGGGCTATTCGAGAAATATCTCCAGGAACTTTCCCCGTTTTTTAAGAATATTGCAACCGAGGTTACCGGTCAGAATATCCAGGCCCGTATTCGGGCGACACTCCTCATGGCTTTTTCCAACAAGCTTGGGTCACTTGTTCTTTCTACGGGGAACAAATCCGAACTGGCAGTCGGCTATTGCACACTGTACGGTGACCTGAGTGGAGGGCTGGCAGTTATCTCAGATGTTCCAAAGGCTATGGTCTACAAACTCGCCCGCCTCATCAACAAGGATGGCGAGGTCATTCCCGCAAGAATTCTTCAAAAACTCCCTTCCGCCGAACTCAGGCCTAATCAGTTGGACCAAGATGACCTACCGCCTTATGACATTCTGGATGGTATATTAAAGGCATATATCGAAGACAATAAGGGCGCAGAGGAAATCATTGCCATGGGGTTTGACACTACGATCGTCAAGGAGACCATTTTCAGGGTTGATCGCAATGAATACAAGCGATATCAGGCCCCCCCGGGACTAAAGGTTACCACCAAGTCCTTTGGCTACGGAAGAAGATTTCCTATGGCCTGGAAGTATTGGGAATAACGCCCAACCTTCCATTCG
>JAUWMM010000265.1 GCA_030613145.1 Desulfobacterales bacterium
AGCAGATGCTGGATTATCTGAAACATCTATTTGAAGGGATATCCGCTGTTATTCTTTCAAAATGGGTGGCCATTTATCCTGCGCTTGGCAAGGCAGGCTCGGTCCTGTTGGGGGCTTTTCTTGCCTGGGCTATTTTAAAACGTTTGATGAAACGGGCCCGAAAGAGGTTCCAGAAATATGAATTTTTGCGTTTCCACGACAAGATCTTTGACCTGATTCAGAGGGCTATTGGGTATGCCCTGATATTTCTGTGCGGGATCTATCTGGTGAATCTCCTCAGGATTCCTATTCTGGAAAAAGTGTTTTATGCAGCCCTGATTATACTTTTGGCAATACCGGTTAAGGATTTCACACTGCTTGTGCTTAGCTACCTTCAGGAAAATTTCATCAAGAAAAGCAAGACCAAGATAGACGACATTGTCTTTGATCTTCTAAACAAATTCTCAGGCATTATCATCTTTGCCGTTGCCATTTTGTTTGCCCTTGATGTGTTGGGGATCAATGTGGTCCCTTTAGTGGCTGGAGCCGGCATTGCCGGCATTGCTGTGGGCTTTGCGGCAAAGGATACCCTGTCGAATCTCATAGCGGGCATTTTGCTGATTATTGACCGGCCCTTTGAAATTGGTGACAGGATCGAAGTGTGGACCTCGCCTCAAGGTTCGGCCACCTGGGGAGATGTGATCGATATCGGTCTGAGGGCCACAAAGATCCGAACTACAGACAACATTGTAATAATAATCCCTAACAACGAGATCATGATGCGTGATATTGTGAACTACACGACCATCTCTTCGGATATCCGCGTTCGAATAAACATCGGCGTTTCGTACGATACCGATATCAAGAAGGCCAAATCTGTTATAGTGGAAGTGGCAAAAACAGCAGAATGGATCGTGACTGATCCACCGCCAAGGGTTGTGGTAAGGCAATTCGGTGAATCATCGGTGGACCTTCAACTGCGGGTCTGGATCAAGGATGCCCGAAGGCGGATGGACACCATATCCAATATAACCGACAAGGTAAAGGAAGCATTTGACAGAGAGGGGATAGAAATTCCCTATCCCAAACGAGACATAACGATTGTGCAAAAGGCTTGATAATTGCTCAGTGAAGTCATCACACCAAGGCGTTCTATTGCTGGGTTATTCGAAATACCTCTTCGATGGTGGTAATCCCCTCTAAGACCTTCTGTGCCCCGTCCTGGCGGAGGGTAATCATCCCCTGCCCAATGGCCTTGTGTTTTATTGCATTGGCATCCGAGGTCTTCAGTAAGATATTTTTTATTGTGTCGTCAAGCATCATTAGCTCAAAAATACCGGCTCTCCCTTTGTAGCCCGTGTCAAGGCACAAAGGGCAACCTTTGCCACGGTATATCTTTCTGCCGGCAAGCATCTTAGGGGTTATACCGATCGTTTCTATGGATTCTTCGTCGGGAGTGTACGCTTCTTTGCAATTATTGCAGATGACACGCACCAATCGCTGGGCCAGTATGGCAACCACCGAAGAGCTGACCAGAAAGGGCTCTATTCCCATGTCAATAAGCCGCGTCACCGCGCTCGCCGAATCGTTTGTATGAAGGGTGGAAAATACCAGGTGTCCAGTGAGAGCGGACTGTATTGCAATTTCTGCGGTTTCCAGATCTCTGATCTCACCCACCAAGATGACGTCCGGGTCTTGCCGCACAATCGAGCGGAGCCCTTTGGCAAAGGTTAGTCCGATTTTCGGGATGACCTGGATCTGGCCGATTCCCTCAATCTGGTATTCAACTGGATCTTCTATGGTGATGATATTAATGTCCGTATTGTTGATCATTGTAAGGGCGGCATAAAGGGTGGTGGTCTTGCCGCTCCCCGTGGGACCTGTAACCAAGATAATGCCGTGGGGGCGTCGGATGAGATCGTTAATAAGCTTAAGTCTCTCTTCAGGCAGTCCAAGGTCAGAGAGTTTGAGCAGCACGCTTGCTTTGTCAAGCAGCCTCAAAACCACACGCTCGCCAAAGGCGGTAGGAAGGGTAGAAACGCGAATATCCACATTCTTATCGGCGATCCTGATTTCCATCCGGCCATCCTGGGGAAGCCTTTTTTCGGCGATGTTCAGTTTGGCCATAATCTTGATTCGGGAAACAAGAGTTGACTGAATGTGTTTGGGGGGAGTGAGCATATCGTACAGGATGCCATCCACACGGTGTCGAACCTTTAGCTTGCCTTGATAGGGTTCTATGTGAATGTCGCTGGCACGGGACTTCACCGCCTGCGAGAGTATCAGGTTGACCAATTTGATAATGGGGGCGTCACTTGTGTCATCCAAAAGATCGCCGATTTCTTCTATTTCGGAAAGGATCCGGTCGCTGTCTTCCTCATGTATATCCTGCATGACCTGCTCAGCAGAATCCTGGCTCATATCATAGGCAAAATTGATTGCCGAAAGGATAGCCGGATAGGGAGCAAGCACGACTTTTACCTCATTCCATCCCAGGATCAGCCCGAGGTCGTCCAAAGGTTGAAACACAAGGGGGTCATTGACAGCAATAGATACCTCGTTCGAAGTGACCACCGGGACCATCTTGTATTTTTTGAGAAATTGGATTGGCACCTTTTCAGTAAAATCGGTGTTCATATCTTCGGTGGGAAGGTCTGACAAAAACGGCAGGTCAAACTGGACGCTAAGGGCTTTCAACAGATCCGGTTCCGAGATGACCTTCTGCTGGATCAACATCTCCCCGATCCGCCCCCCATTCTGTTCTTGCCCTTTGGGCGCGTCAGCAAGGGCTTGTTCCGAAAGCCCGCAAATATCTTTTAATATCTCTCCGATCGGTTTCATGATAAAGTCGTCTCTGTCGCCCGTGCCCGTAAAAAACGGACACGTTCCTATTTCTGACTCCTCACTCCAGGCCTTTTATGCATCTTGATAATGCCTTCCTTGATGTTGTCGATTTGCTCCTTTTTCTCTTCATAAACTTTCTGGGCTTCTTCAGGGTTTTCGATAATGTGGGGGGTTAAGAATATGAAAAGGTTGGTTCTCTCTGCTAATCTCGAAACTGACTTGAAAAGCCAACCAAGCAAAGGGATATTTCCAAGGCAAGGCACTCGGTAAGTGTCTTGGGATAGTGTTTCATCGATTAAACCGCCAATCACCACTGTATGGGTATCTTTTATAATCACTGTGGTTGAGGCTGTTCGCTTCAGTGTCTTCGGAAGCCCCACCCCTATATGCCCGACCACCTGGGACACCTCCTGGGAAATCTTCAGTCGGACAAATCTTTGCTGATTAATCTGTGGAGTAATAGTGAGTTTAACGCCCACATCCTTGAATTCGTAGTTACTGTAATCCACCCCTGCTGTCGATTTTTCCTGTCTGGTCAGAAAGGGGATATTTTTTGCAACACTGATCTCCGCCTCTTCATTGTCTGTTGTCATAATCTGGGGAGTTGATAGGATATGCACATCGTTGTCGCTCTGGAAGGCCCGTATGACTGCCCCTATGTTAGGAAACAGAAAATCGCCAATCTGAATCGCCTTGCCCAAGACTCCCACCGAAAACCCGGTAGGGAGACTGACACCGGTCGTAGTAGGAGTTGGGAGGATCTTATTTGGAGGGGTAGAACCTACAAAAGAGTATATCGCCCTGCCAT
>JAUWMM010000116.1 GCA_030613145.1 Desulfobacterales bacterium
TATGGAAAGGAGTCAACATGGCATTTGAAATACCAAAGATATTGTACAACGGTGCAATCAAGGAAATCCCGCTGGGAAAAGAATCAAACCGAATCACGGTGGGTGGAGAGACCTGCTATCCTTTTCACCTCTTTGAAGGTAATATGCCCCTCCCACCAAAGATAGCCATGGAGGTCTATGATGCAACTCCTGAGGACTGGGCTCAGGCGGCATTGGACCCTTTTACCGATGTTGTTCATGACCCTGCTGCATGGGCCCAAAAATGCGTGGCATCTTACGGCGCGGAAATGATCGCCTTGCAGCTTGCAAGCACAGACCCCAATGCCCAGAATACAACTGCTGAACAGGCAGTTGAGGCAACCAAGAAGGTGGCCGCTGCCATTGAGGTTCCACTCATTGTGTGGGGTTGTGGCAACGTGGAAAAGGATACCGAGGTGCTGAAAAGGATTGCAGAGGAGTGTGCCGGGGAGAATCTTATCCTTGGTCCTGTTGAAGAGGACACCCATAAGGCCCTTGGGGCGGCTGCCATTGCCTATCAGCACACCATAGCCGCCTCTACACCCATCGATATCAACCTTGCAAAACAGCTTAATATCCTGCTGGGGAACCTTGGCGTGCCTGACGAACGCATCATTGTTGATCCCACTGTGGGGGGATTGGGATACGGTTTGGAGTATTGTTACTCAGTAATGGAGAGAGACAGGATGGCCGCCCTGACCCAGGAAGACGAAAGGCTACAGTTTCCCATCTTGTGCAACCTGGCCAAGGAGGTATGGAAGGTGAAGGAGGCCAAACTCAGCGATGAGGAGGCACCCCTGCTGGGAGATTCTACAAAAAGGGGAGTTCTGCTTGAGGCCATGACAGCGCTTTTGTTTCTCCTTGCGGGAGGAGACATCCTGATTATGCGACATCCGGATGCTATCCAATTGGTCAAGGGTTTTATTAATGACTTGATGGGAAGCTGATTCCCATTGGTTTTTTTGTTCATTGGGTTTTAAAACCCAATTAACCCAGAAAAAAAACACAACAAACGAGGTATTCGAAAAGTGTCAAAAATCATTTGTTCAGCAGCGATTCGTGGTGCCCACAAGATTATAGAAAGGGCGGAGGCCAAGTATCAAGAAGCCATGGGAAAATGGGGGCCTGATCAAGAGATCGGTTTTCCGAACACGGCATATTATCTTCCCGTAATTTACGGAATGCTCGGTGTTCCCGTAAAGAAACTGGGAGATGTCAAAGACGTGCTTGATCGGTGCAGATCATTGCTGCCAGACATGGTGGATGAACATGTATGGCTCCCCTACTTAGCGCCGGCCCTGGAAGCCGGGATGGCCACGTTTTTTGCAGAGGAGATCATTGAGGCCATACGGTATCTTGAGTCTCCGGATTTCTACACAAAGACGGAAGACCCTTCAAACGGAAACCTCTGGTTGGGTGCGGCAGACGACGTGATATTGCGCAAGCGCGGCGTGGAGTTCGTTGACGGCACCGCCCCTGGCTTTGCAGCTATCCTGGGGGCACCGCCGACCGAGGAGATCGCTGTTCAGCTTGCTCAGGAGCTTCAGGAAAAGAATCTCTATGTATTCATGAGCGCCGATCATGAGGGCCGCACCATGTCCGAGATGTTGGTAAAGGCAGAAGTCCAGGTTGGATGGGGCACACGCCTTGTCTCTTTTGGGCCGGAGTATACAGCTACCGTGTTCGCCGTAGGCTTTGCCACAAGGGCCGCCATGTCCTTTGGCGGCGTGAAGCCCGGGGACTTCAAGAGCATTCTCTTCTACAACAAGGATCGTATCTTTGCCTTTGCCATGCCTTTGGGCACAGTGACTGATGAATGGTATGCCAATGCAGCCGGCGTCATAAACTGGGGCTTTCCGACCATTGCTGACACCCCGATCCCGGAAGTACTGCCCACGGGTGTCTGTACATACGAACATGTCGTTTCCAATGTTCCCTACGACCAATTGGTAGCCAGGGCGATTGAAGTCAGGGGACTGAAGGTGACAGTGGCAAAGGTTCCCATACCAGTATCCTACGGTCCTGCCTTTGAGGGAGAGCGCGTGCGCAAGGATGATCTTTACTTGGAATGCGGCGGCGGCAAGACGCGGGCTGTGGAATGGGCCACAACTAAGGATATGGATGAGGTGGAGGACGGCAAGATCGAGCTGTTCGGCCCTGACGTGGATGATGTGGGAGAGGGAGGAAGACTGCCGCTGGCCATCGTGGCCGAGTTTGCGGGCAGGAAAATGCAGGATGACTTTGAGCCAATCCTGGAGCGGCAGATTCACCACTTTGTCAACTATGCCCAGGGTCTTATGCACATTGGCCAGAGGGACATCGCCTGGATAAGAATGGCCAAGGCTGGGGCTTCAAAGGGGCTAAAGCTCAAGCACATCGGAGATATCCTGCATGCCAAGTTTCATCAGGACTTCGGCGCTATATTTGATAAAGTTCAAATCAAACTCTATACAGAAGAAGATAAGGTAAAAGAGGTCCTGGAAAAGGCTACAGAGGTGTACCACCAAAGAGATGCCCGGATCGAAGGGCTGCCCGATGAGACCACAGATACCTATTACTCCTGTACGCTTTGCCAGTCCTTTGCACCCAATCATGTTTGCATTATTAGCCCCGAGAGGACCGGGCTGTGTGGTGCATACAACTGGATGGACTGCAAGGCCTCATATGAGATCAATCCAACAGGTCCTAATCAGCCTGTAGAGAAAGGGGAGACCATTGATGCCAAGCTGGGGCAATGGAAAGGATGCAACGAGTTTCTTTACAAGGCTTCACGCCAGGCCCTGGATCACTACAATTTCTATAGCATCGTGCATGACCCCATGACCACCTGCGGATGCTGTGAATGCATTGCTGCGATACTCCCCCTGTGCAATGGGGTCATGACCGTGGATCGTGATTACGCGGGGATGACCCCCTGCGGCATGAAATTTACCACCCTTGCCGGAACAATAGGGGGTGGGATGAGTGTGCCCGGATTTGTGGGGCATGGCAAATATAACCTAACTCAGAGAAAATGGATTGTTGGCGACGGTGGGATAAAGCGCCTGGTTTGGATGCCCAAGCACTTCAAAGAGGAGGCTGCGGAACGTCTGAAAAAACTTGCGGAAGAGGTCGGCATCCCTGACCTGCCTGACATGATCGCTGATGAAACCGTCGGTACTACTGAAGAGGAGATCCTCCCCTTTTTGGAGGAAAAGGGCCACCCGGCATTGACCATGGATCCGTTGCTGGAGTAAGGGGCATTGGTCATTAGTCATTGGCTTCGTAGAGCTTATAAGAGAAAACTATTGAATGAAGGGGAAACGAAAGAATTACAAGAGTTGCTTGAAGAATTGTCCCCGCGTTCGAACGCATATATAGGGTCCATAGGTAAAGACAAACTAATGACAAGTCAATGTCATTAACTTAAGCTCAAAATCTCCCCCCTTTTATAAAGGGGGGCGGGGGGGGGATTTCTCGGAAGAGATTGAAAATCCCCCTAAATCCCCCTTTTTTAAAGTGGGACCTTAAAGGAACGGTTCTTAAGTTAATGACATTGAATGACAAGTGACAAATGATGGAGGAATAACATGGCTTTGACAGGAATTCAGATTTACAAACTTTTGCCCAAGACCAATTGCGGGGAATGCGGGGTGCCCACCTGCCTGGCATTTGCCATGAGCCTGGCCGCAGCCAAGGCAGAGCTGGCCGCCTGTCCATATGTTTCAGAGGAGGCCAAGACAGAGCTGGCTGACGCCTCAGCCCCTCCCATCAGGGTGGTGGAGATCGGCACAGGGGAAAGGAAACTCAAGATTGGCGGCGAAACAGTCCTTTTTCGCCATGAGAAGACCTTTATTAACCCCACCGGCATAGCCGTCCTTGTTACAGATGAGATGAGTGATGAAGATGTGGCAGGTCGCCTTGAGCGATTCAAGACATTGGAATATGAGCGGGTAGGCCTCACCTTAAGAGCAGATCTTTTTGCCGTGAAATCGCTTTCTGGCGATGCCGGCAAATTTGAGGCCCTGGTTACAAAGGTAAAAAGTCAAACAGACGGTGGCATCATCCTTATGACTGAGGATCCCGGCGTGATGGAGGCCGGCCTGAAGGTATGCGCGGATCGTAAGCCACTGATCTTTGCAGCAACCAAGGAAAATGCAGAACCTATGGCCGCCCTGGCCAAAGAGCACGGGTGTCCCCTGGCAGTAAAAGGCGACGGCCTGGACGAAGTCTCTGATTTGACACCGAAGCTGACGGAAGGTGGTTTAACTGATCTTGTTATTGATTCAGGTGCCCGTACCATAAGGAAGGCCTTTGAAGACCAGGTATTCATCCGTCGAGGGGCCCTCTTGAAGAAATACAAACCCCTTGGCTTTCCGACGATTGCCTTGCCATGTGAAATGACCGATGATTTCATGCAAGAGACATTGATTGCCTCCATGTTTGTGGCAAAGTACGGCGGCATCGTTGTCCGTTCGGACATACAGGGGCACAGCCTGTTCCCGCTTCTGCTTGCCCGTATGAACATCTATACGGACCCACAGCGTCCGATGGCCACGTCTCCGGGTATCTATGAAATTGGAGGGCCAAATGAGGACTCCCCCGTGTTGGTCACATCCAATTTTTCTCTTACTTACTTTATCGTGTCAGGCGAGATCGAAGCGAGCCGCGTTCCAGCATGGCTTATCATTGTTGATACCGAGGGCCTCTCTGTACTTACGGCCTGGGCGGCCGGCAAGTTTGTTGGGGACATAGTCGGTATCTCTCTCAAGAAATCCGGTATCATGGAAAAGGTCAGGCATAAGAAGGTTGTCATACCAGGTTATGCTGCAGCTATCTCGGGTGATCTCGAAGAGGAACTTGGGGATTGGGAGGTTCTGGTGGGGCCTAGGGAATCGGCCCATATTCCGGCATATCTTAAGGAATGGAAGGTGGGGTAGGGAGGTTTCATGATTCTGATCGGTGAAAACTTGAATATAATGGTCACATCAATCGGCCAAGCCATGAAAGAGCGTAATCCTAAGCCGATACAAGACTTGGCAGTGGCCGAGGCCGAAGCCGGAGTGGATTATATTGACATAAACTTAGGTCCTGCCAGAAAGGGCGGGGAAGAATTGATGGAGTGGATGGTCACAATCGTCCAGGAAGTCGTGGATCTTCCCCTCTATCTTGATACGACCAATGTAAAGGCGATCGAGGCCGGCCTCAAGGTTTACAAGAACAAGCAGGGCAAGGCGGTTGTTAATTCTATCATGTGCCGTCCTGAGAGGATGGAGGCACAAATTCCTCTGGTCACAAAATACGATGCGGGCATGGTTGCGCTGCTTTGGGGGCCGGAAGGGATGCCCAGGGATGCGGCCGAGCGGGGACTCCTTGCTACCGACATACTCCAGAGGGCCGCAGAGGCTGGTGTGGCAGGAGAGGATATCTGGGTCGATCCCATTGTAACACCTGTTAATGTCCAGCAGAATCAGCTGCTGGAGTGTAATCAGTTCATGCCGGAGCTGGAAATGATTGCAGAAGTGCTGGCCCCTGGTTGCAAATCAACGTGTGGGCTTTCCAATGTCTCCAATGGAGCGCCGGACCATCTCCGGCCCATCCTCAATCAGACGTACATGATGATGCTCGAAAAGCTTGGGATGAAGTCCTGTATCGTGGACGCTTTTGACAAGGATCTGCATGAGATTGCGCGCGGCAAACGGCCGGAAAACACTGCAATAGTCCATCGAGTATTGGACGGGGATGAACCAGATATGGGCAGCCTCAACAAGGAGGCCCAAGGCTATGTGAAAACGGCAAAGGTGATCTTGGGTCATTCCCTCTATTCGGATTCATGGTTGGAACTGTAGTCATTGCGGAATGCGGAATGCAGAGTGCGGATTTTGTAAATTCTGAGATAATGTTTTTGGGGTAGATCAGCGTAAATCTTTCAGACAGATCATTCTATCATTAACTACCAGATACTGGATGGCAGATTGCGGATATTGAGTGCTGGTTACTCGTTCCCAGAATTATTTCTCATTCCGCAATGCGCAATGCGCAATCCGCAATCGAAATAAAGGAACATAAGCGTATGCTCTACACAATCACTCTATACACTTCACTAGCCATTTTTGTAGTCGGCTTAATCTACAGGATATCAAACTGGTTCCGATACAGTATCGGCAAAGATGCCGCCGACATCACGGCTTCAACAAGGGTGTCTGCAGCCGTGGGCGGTATAGCGTCGACGATATTCAGCGCCAAGATAGGCATATTGCTGAAGGTTTTTCTTCTGGATGTGCTCTTGCAAGCTTGGTTGTTGAAAAAGGATTTCCTCAGGTGGTTG
>JAUWMM010000177.1 GCA_030613145.1 Desulfobacterales bacterium
AATACCCTTCTCCCCAGAAGCCAGGCGTTTTTTGTGTAATCATCTCTGGCCCGGAAATGTGAGGGAGTTTGAGAATGCCCTTGAGCGGGCCGTACTTTTCAGTAATGGCCAAGAGATCACCTCGGACGACCTGCCCAAAGACCTTGTGAGCTTTGCTGACCTTGAAATTCCAATAGACTGGCAAAAACTATCCAATCTTCCTGAAACGCTGGATGCCATAGAGAAGAAACTGATTCAAAATGCCCTTTCCCTGTCAAATAATGTTCAGTCTCGGGCGGCTAACCTTCTTGGCATTCCACGAGCCAATCTGCAATATAGCCTGAAAAAATACAATATCGTGTAAGCTCCTTCCGCAATGCTTTGTAAAAACTGCCTTATAGCCACCATTTCGAACTATTTCGTTGCTTGGACCATATCCTAAGGTTTTTTGTATAAAAAGTTGGCACCTTGTCTTATTGCTTATAACATCAAGCAGTTAAATTAGGTTGGGTGGGGAGTTTGTATAAAAAGTTGGCACCTTATGCAATCCGTTGTGGTATCGGTTAGTTAAGGATTATTCTGCAGGAGTTTGTATAAAAAGTTGTACAATTTGAGAAGCATTGCAAGACATAAATAGGCACTTACTGAAAGTGTAATGGTGATATCGCATAGAAAGGAAGCTACAATAGAAAGTATTAATTCTATATGGAAATCAGCCTATTATCCCGTTATCCCCCCATAGGGTCCCCATCCAAGATGAAATCTCTCCTCAAACATCACAGCTTGGCATCATTGTTGCTAGACATAAAGACGATTGCCGTGAAGAAATTTCTTCATCGGCTTTCCTCCTGCTTGGGCTAACCGCGATGTTCGCGGTTAGCCTTTATTTTTGCTGATCCATTAAGCTCCTTTTGGGTCGGATATTGAACGGTCTGTTTGTGGTCTTGCCAACCCCTTGCTGTTGCCCCCCCTCAACGAAATATTGCAATTCCTAATGAATTAAAGGAATTATTAGAATTTATACCGCCTCTAAGAACAAATTCTCAATTTTGGCATGTAAATTGATTATTAGAATGGCAGTACAGCTACATCTCCCAAAAAAACGGAAGATACGGGTTGAAGATTTATGAAGGGCTAACCATTTGATTTAGCAAAGATCAAGGTCGGGAGAGAATGGTAAATTTTCTTGACGACTTGGGGGGAAACTGATATTAAGGAAACACTTAATTGTGGCTGCAAAGCCCTTTTCCTACAAGTTTACTTATTAACCAAAAGCCAGCAAAGGCTAAAAATCAAACGGAAGGAGAAAACCATGAGCGATCAGCACAACATTCGTGTTCTCTTGGTAGATGATGAGGAAACTTTGCTAGAATACCTGTCCAAGCGACTACTAAAAAAGGGGTTCGCAGTAAAGGCCACCTTTTCCGGCGAACAAGCTGTCGAGGTAGCACAGAACGAGACTTACGACGTGGCAATTGTGGATCTCAAGATGCCCGGGATCGATGGTGTGGAAACTCAGAAGAGGCTACGGCAGATCCAGCCTTTCCTTCAGTGCATCGTGCTTACAGGCCACGGTTCCGTTGAATCAGCGTTAGAAAGCGGCCAGCAGGAGGCTTTTGAGTACCTCCTTAAGCCAGTTGATTACGACAAGCTTTTGGTTGCCATCTCAGAAGCCTACAAAAGGAAAGTGGAAATACAGACTGCAAGGTTCCGAGAGGAAGTGGAGAAAGTCCAAATGGCAGGTATGGGGCCGCGTGGAATAAGAAAGGCAATTCGAGAGCTCGAAAAAATTTATGGAATCGAATAGCTCATCGGAAGCCGAACTCAAAAAGGTCACTAGGGAGCTGGCAAGCTATAAGATAGAACTACATCAAATCAGGGCATACCTTCAGTGTATATTACAGAATGCCAGTGACTTGATCTTTTCCACAGACGCAGGGGGAAGCCTTCTTTCTTTTAGCAAGGGGGGGGAAAAGGTTCTGGGATATTCCTGGATAGAGGTAGTGGGCAGGCCCATCACGGATCTTGCCGAAGACCCGGAAACGTTTGAGCCGGTGATGGTTAGTTGTATGAAAGACGGCAGCGGTGTGGCTCTGGACGTTCCCTTCCTACACAAGGAAGGAACAACGGTTTATTGTAATGCCTCTTTGATGGACCTAATCAACAGAGAAGGCCAAAGGGTAGGTACGGTGGGGATATGCCAGGACATTACCCGGTGGAAAAAACTCCAGGAAGACCTCGTCCAGGTAGACAGGCTGGCAGAGATAGGCCGGATAGCCGCTGGCGTGGGCCATGAGATCAACAATCCCGTGGCAGTTATTAAAGAGGCGGCCGCTTGGGCAGGAGAGGTCGTTTCGGATGCTAAAGGCCTAAGTGCCGATGACCGCCAAGAGCTGGAAGAGGTCATGGAAACAATCAGCGCTCAGACTGAGCGCTGTCGTAACATCACCCATAAACTTCTCGGATTTGCTCGGGAGTCGCTTCCAACCAAGATCGAGTTGGACATCCATGAACTACTCAAAGAAACCATCGCTTTTCTTAATCCTCAACTCAAGCACACCACCATTAAGATCGGCCTTGCTTTTACTGAGGAACCCCTTTTGGTGAACTCGGACCCAAGATTGTTGGAGCAGGTTTTTGTGAACCTCATTGCCAACGCCATTCACGCCCTGCTGGAAAAGGGGGGAGATGACAGACGCATCGAGATAGGAACGCTCAGGAAGAGCTCGGAAGTTGAGATAAGGGTTGAAGATAATGCGGATGGAATTCCAAAAGAAGATCAGGGAAAAATCTTTGAACTCTTTTATACGACCAAGCCCCCTGGCAAGGGGACCGGTTTAGGGCTTCCCATTTCCAAGAATGTTGTTAGCAACCTCGGTGGAGAGCTCACTTTCGAGAGTAAGGTGGGGGTAGGCACGACCTTTACAGTTCGAATCCCGGTTTCATGAGAGCGTGAGAAGTCATTGAATCATGGGGTGATCTATTACCTACCTCGAAACAAGGACATTGAACTGACGACAGAGCACCTTTTTGGGCACCTTGCCCAATCGATTTTTCTTTCGCTTCTCGTTAGCCGAGCAAACAACAAGGCCATAATTCGGTGCTACTTCAAGAATGACCTTGGCCGGGTCGCCGGTCAGGACCTTCGAACTCACCTTCAAAGTGTCCTCTGCCCATTCAGCTATCATGGAAGAGACCCTTTTGGAAAACTGAAAAGTCGGTTCAGAAGTCCCGAGTACGGTTAGGACCTTAATTTCACTTTTCATTCTTTTGGCTAAAACGCGGCCAAGGTGTAAGGTTGATTCCGGGAGGTCCTTTTTCCCAACACACACCAACAAGGGTTGTCCGTCTTCAAATTCCCTGCCTATCACGGTAACCGGGCACGGGGCCTTCTGGGCAACGCTCAGAGGAATGTGCTCGATATCGTACCAGTGACACCCAGCAACATGGCGTGCCCCTAACATGACAAGGTCATAATGGCCTTCCTCGGCTTCCTTGAGTATTTCTTCGTGAGGAATGCCCTCTCTGATTTTAAGATGAGTGCTGCCGGCAGAACGTAGTCGGACCGTTCCCTCTTCAAAAACACCGTCGCCAACATGGACCAGGGCTCTATGGAGCTCTTCCAACTCTGTCTCGTTTTCCCTGCAACCCCGATTTTTTTTAAACACGCTTTCAGCCTCGTGGAGATACTTTATCTCCGGAAGTTCTTCCTTCCAGTTGGCAAATACCTCTGTCGTCTTCCTTGGGATGTTGTAACCGCGAGTGTCCCTTCGATATCTTCGAACATATAGAAAGGTGGCCTCGCTATTCGTGGTGCACGCAAACTTCGCCGCCAGCTTGGCGGCTTTCAAAGCAAGGTCGTGCCCGTCAATACAAATGAGTGTTTTCACAGTGGCAGTTCTCGTGGCTGAAAAGTTTGCCGGTATCGTAACACTTGCTGGATGCTTGATACTGGATGTATGGTCCTTGATTTTAGGTTCCGGTTCATCCAGTATCCAGCGACCAGCATCTGTAACAAATACAAAAACAACTTGTTACATAACATAGACAATCTTTTGTCGATGTTGCGGCGCTAAGCGCCTAATTTTGTGACGCTTCGCGTTGCCAAGAACTTTATTAAAAAATGTCCAAAATGGAGTCGTCAAAGGGTTTTGAAACAGTTTATAGAAAGATTAGCAATAACAGGGTTACTTGTCAATTTTTCCCCTTATGAAACCTCATATTTATTCTGCAAATTCATTTCACAAATCAGCTGGTTGACAATTGATTCTCTGTTAGTGTACAAATAATTACCCCTTGCCGTATAATTTCTTACCCCAATGTCCCACAAGTGCTGACTTCTTATGTCAACATTTGAGAAAGGATCAAATGATGGAACAGGCTGAGGAGCTTAACGTAGCTATTGCGGGCGGCGGCCCAGGATGCAAGGCGATAGTGGATATGATATTGGCCGAAAAGTTCAAGAAGCTTCGAATGAAGCTGATCGGGGTAGCCGATATCAATCCGAACACCGTGTGTTACCGCTACGCTCAGGAAAAGGGTATTTACACCACAAAAGACTATCGCGATCTATACAAACTCAGAAATCTCAATATGATCATCGAGGTGACGGGTAGCGACGAGGTGGCCAGTGAAATCTCCCGAACCAAGCCAGATCATATCCGATTGATGGACCATGTCGCTGCCCGTCTTTTCCAGGATATCTTTCAGATTGAAGAAGAAGGGGTTGCCGAGCGCAACCGGGTGGAACAGGCATTGCGGGAGGAGGGACGTTTCCTCCAGACCGTATTCGACGCAATACAGGATGGGATGACCATTGTGGATTGTGAATTCAATATTGTGCGGGTGAATACCTGGATGGAGAAGGTGTATGCATCCCAGGTGCCACTGGTTGGCAAGAAATGCTACAAAGCTTACCACAAAAGGGAGTCTCCGTGTCCTCGTTGCCCCACACTCCATACGCTCACGACAGGTGAGGCACACAGCCACATCGTTCCTTCTCCATCAGAAGAGAACCCGACACGGTGGATCGATCTTTCCGCATTTCCTCTTAAAAATCCCGACGGCCGTGTAGTTGGCATCATCGAATACATGAAAGACATTACGCCGCGTAAACAGGCTGAAAAGGAACTTAAGAGAAAGCATAACGAACTTGAAGCCAT